>NZ_JBBMFO010000014.1:0-47963 GCF_040096015.1 Peptoniphilus hominis (ex Hitch et al. 2025)
CTAAATGCGTATAAGTGCAATTTTTTTATATAAAAATATCTGTTAGAGATTTACTCCCCAACAGATATTATAGAGCCAAAAAATTTTCTAAGATTCTTTATATATAATAGAAAAAAATCTTATATAATAGAAAAAAATCTTATATAATAGAAAAAATAAAAAATATTTGTAAAAATTTTTGTCAAAGGAAATTTTTCTAGCAAAATTATTTATTTTTATATGGAAAAAATTTGTCTAGGAGAAAAATAAAATTTTTCTAAAAAATTTAAAAAAAATGTGTAAATTTCCTTTACAAGTGGCTTTATTTGTTATATAATACCAGAGCGTTTAAAAAAGAAAGTTGCGATGAAGTCATAAGTTGCTTGAGATTTTGTTGAAAAAAAGGAGTTTCGAGGTAATTATGACAGAGAAGTCCAAGCTGGACTTGGGCGCGGGTTATTTTTTTCAGACGGACCCCTTGATACACAAGGGTGCGTTTATCGATAACCCCATTCGCAAGTAAGGCTTTAGCGAATAGGAGGTAAATATGTCTAACAAAGGCAAACAAAAAATCAGAATTAAACTTAAAGCTTATGATCACGAATTACTTGATAATTCAGCACTAAGAATTGTTGATGCTGCTAAAAAGAGCGGTGCAGAAGTTTCTGGACCAATTCCTCTTCCAACAGAAAAGGAAATCATCACAATTATAAGAGCTGTACACAAGTATAAGGATTCAAGAGAACAATTTGAGCAAAGAACTCACAAGCGTCTAATTGATATACTTAATCCTACACAAAAGACTGTAGATTCACTTATGAAGTTAAATCTACCAGCTGGTGTAGATATAGAAATTAAACTTTAAAACTTTGCTTTATATGACTTCTAAATAGAAGTCCGCTGTAAATATTAGGAGGTGCAACATGAAATATTTAGTAGGTAAAAAAATTGGCATGACCCAAATTTTTGATGAAGAGGGTATTGTCACTCCTGTCTCAGTTATTGAAGTAGAACCAAATGTTGTTGTGCAAAAGAAAACTATTGAAAGCGATGGTTATAATGCTATCCAAGTTGCAACACATGAAGTTAAGGAAAAGAAACTTAACAAACCTGAGAAGGGACATTTCGACAAGGCAGGCGTAGGATATAGAAAACATCTTTCTGAATTTAGAACTGATGATGTTGAGTCTTACAATCTTGGCGATGAAATAAAGGTAGATTTATTTGAAGTTGGAGAACACGTTGATGTTATCGGTACTTCAAAGGGTAAAGGAACTGCTGGTATTATTAAACGCCACAACTTCGGTCGTGGTAGAGAAACTCACGGTTCTAAGTTCCACAGAATGCCAGGTGGTATGGGTGCTGCTTCTTATCCAGGAAAAGTATTCAAGAACCACAGAATGGCTGGAAAAATGGGTAACGAAAGAGTTACTGTTCAAAACCTTGAAATTGTTAGAATAGATACAGATAAAAATTTAATTTTAGTTAAGGGTGCTATTCCAGGACCTAAGAAGGGAACTGTTAGAATTAAAAGCACTACTAAAATGACTAAATAAGATAGGGAGGTAAAGAAATGCCTAAAATTCAAATGATTGACATTAAGGGAAATCCTGTTGAAGAAGTCGAACTAAGTGAAGGGCTATTTGATGCTCCTGTAAGCACTCATGCTGTTTATTTAGTTGTTAAAAATATTTTGGCTAATAAAAGACAAGGTACTCACTCTGCTAAGACTCGTGCTGAAGTGCGTGGTGGCGGAAGAAAACCTTGGAGACAAAAGGGAACTGGTCGTGCAAGACAAGGTTCCATTAGATCACCTCAATGGAGAGGCGGCGGAGTTGTTTTCGCTAAGAAACCAAGAGATTACTCATACACAACTCCTAAGAAAACTAGAAGAGCTGCTCTTAGATCAGTTCTTACTACAAAATTACAAGATGGTGAAATAATCCTTGTTGACAAATTAACTATGGAAGAACCAAAGACAAAGATTTTCGCCAACATCTTAAAGGATATTAAGGCAGAAGGAAAGGCTCTTGTAGTTGTTAATGACGACGAAAAAGATGTTCAAAGAGCTGCAAGAAATATCGCTGGTGTAAAGACATCAAGAGCTACTGATATTAATGTTTATGAGTTATTAAAATACGATAACTTAATTATCACTAAGGCTGCACTTGATGTTGTTGAGGAGGTTTTTAACTGATGAATAAATTTGACATTATTAAAAGACCTTTAGTTACTGAACAAAGTATGGACATGATGGCAGAAAATAAGTACACTTTTGAAGTGCCAAAGGATGCCACTAAGCCTGAAATCAGAGCAGCTGTTGAAGAAATCTTCGGCGTTAAGGTTGAAAAAGTATATACAATGAATATGCGTGGAAAATTAAAGAGACAAGGAGTTCATCAAGGAAGACGTCCTTCATGGAAAAAGGCTATAGTTAAACTTACTGATGACTCAGAACCAATAGAATTTTTTGATTCTATTTGATAAGTAGGAGGTATTAAAATGGCGATTAGAGGATTTAAACCTACAACTCCTGCCCGTAGAAAGATGACTGTTGCTACATTCGAAGAGATTACAAAGACTACACCTGAAAAATCTCTTTTAGTTAGCTTCAATAAAACTGCCGGTAGAAATTCACAAGGTAGAATTACTAGTAGACATAGAGGCGGCGGAGTTAAGAGAAAATATAGAATTATAGATTTAAAAAGAGATAAAGACAATATTCCTGCAAAAGTACAAGCTATTGAATATGATCCATATAGAACTGCTTACATTGCACTTTTATCTTATGCTGATGGTGAAAAGAGATACATCATTCAACCTAACGGACTTAAAGTTGGCGATATTGTAGAATCAGGTACAGATGCAGATATCAAAGTTGGTAATGCACTAATGCTTGCTGATATCCCTGTTGGTACTACTGTTCACAACATCGAAATGACTCCTGGAAAGGGCGGTCAAATTGCAAGAAGTGCTGGATCATCAGCTCAACTTATGGCAAAAGAAGGAAAATATGCTCAACTTAGACTTCCTTCAGGTGAATTTAGATTAGTTAGCCAAAGATGTAAGGCAACTATTGGACAAGTTGGAAATATTTCTCATGAACTTATCACTTTAGGTAAGGCAGGTAAGAGCAGATATCTTGGAAACAGACCTCATGTTAGAGGATCTGCAATGAACCCTGTTGATCACCCTCATGGTGGTGGAGAAGGTAGAACTCCAGTAGGTAGACCTTCACCTATGACTCCTTGGGGCAAGAAAGCTCTAGGACTTAAGACTAGAAAGAAATCTAAAAAATCTGATATGTATATAGTAAGAAGAAGAACTAAGTAATCGGAGGGTATAATGAGTAGATCAATAAAAAAAGGACCATTTGCTGATGAACACCTTCTAAAGAAGGTTGACGAGCTTAATGAAAAAAATGAAAAGAAAGTAATTAAAACTTGGTCTCGTCGCTCAACTATTTTCCCTGAATTTGTTTCACACACAATTGCTGTTCATGACGGCAGAAAACATGTGCCAGTATATATTACTGAAGACATGGTAGGACATAAATTAGGTGAATTTGTTCCAACAAGAACATATAGAGGCCACGGCGGCAAGAGCGAAAAGAGCACAACAGTTAAATAAGGAGGGTTAAAATGCAAGCACAAGCAATTGCAAAATATGTAAGAATATCACCTCTTAAGGTGAATTATATTTGCGCTGAAATACGCGGCAAAAGCGTTGATGAGGCCCTCTCTATTTTAAAGTTTACTAATAAGAGGGGAGCTCATGAACTCTATAAGGTATTAAAATCAGCTGTAGCTAATGCTGAAAACAACCTTAATTTAGACAGAAGCGATCTTTATGTGAAGAAAGCATACGCTAATGACGGACCTACTATGAAGAGATTTCGTCCTAAGGCTAAGGGTATGGCTTATCCAATCCTTAAAAGATCAAGTCACATTGGCGTTGTAGTAGCAGAAAGAGAGTAAGGAGGTAGAGAATGGGCCAAAAAGTAAACCCACATGGACTTCGTGTTGGAGTAATCAAAGATTGGGATTCAAAATGGTATGCAGACAAGAAAAATTTTGCCGATCTTTTAGTTGAAGACAACAATATTAGAAAATATGTTAAGAAAAAACTCTATACTGCAGGTATTTCTAAAATTGAAATCGAAAGAGCTGCTAACAGAGTTAAAGTTTCAATTCACACAGCTAAACCAGGTATGGTTATTGGCCGTGGTGGCGCTGGAGTTGAAGAACTTAGAGCTGAAATTGAAAAGCTAACAAATAAATCTGTTGTAATAAATGTTGAAGAAATTAAGAACCAAGATTTAGACGCACAAATCGTTGCTGAAGCTATTGCTGAATCTCTTGAAAGAAGAGTTGCATTTAGACGTGCAATGAAACAAGCTATCCAAAGAACTATGCGTCAAGGAGCTCTTGGTATTAAGACTTCTGTATCAGGCCGTGTTGGCGGTGCAGATATGGCAAGAACTGAAGGTTATTCTGAAGGAACTATTCCTCTTCAAACATTAAGAGCTGATATCGACTACGGTTTCGCTGAAGCTGATACTACTTATGGTAAGCTTGGCGTTAAAGTTTGGCTTTATAAGGGCGAAGTTCTTCCTGAACTAAGAGAAGATTCAAGAAGAAAACCTAGAGACAATAGAGACAATAGAGATAACAGAAACCGCAAGAGACGCGATAATAGAAACAATAATTTCAATAGAAATAATAGAAGAGACAATAAAAATAAAGAGTCTTAAAGAAGGGAGGAATAGTCATGTTGATGCCTAAGAGAGTAAAATATCGTAAAGTTCACAGAGGCAGAATGAAGGGCAAGGCTATGCGTGGTAATGAGCTTGCATACGGCGAATATGGTATAAAAGCTTTAGAACCTTGTTGGATAACTTCAAATCAAATAGAAGCAGCACGTCGTGCTATGACAAGATATATTCGTAGAGGTGGAAATATCTGGATTAAGATTTTCCCAGACAAACCTGTTACTGAAAAACCTGCTGAAACTCGTATGGGTTCCGGTAAAGGTGCTCCAGAGTATTGGGTTGCAGTAGTTAAACCAGGAAGAATTTTATTTGAAATGGGCGGTGTTTCTGAAGATGTTGCAAGAGAAGCTATGAGACTTGCATCTATGAAACTCCCTGTGAGAACTAAATTCGTTATGAAAGATAAGGATGGTGACTCAAATGAAGGCTAATGAAATTCGCAAGATGTCAAGCGAAGATTTAAATAAGAAAGTTAATGAACTTAAAAATGAACTTTTTAATTTGAGATTCAGATTGGCCACTGGTCAACTTGACAATCCATCAAGTATTAAAAGTGTTAAAAGAGATATAGCAAGAGTTAAAACGATCATTAGAGAACGTGAACTTGAAGTTGGAAAGGAGGCTTAATCTCATGGAAAGAAATTCAAGAAAAACTATAACAGGAATTGTAGTAAGCGATAAAATGGATAAGACTATTGTAGTTCAAACTGAAACTTTAAAAACTCATCCAATTTACAAAAAGAGATTTAAGAAGACTACTAAATTCAAGGCTCATGATGAAAATAATGAATGTGGTATTGGTGATCGCGTAAAACTTATGGAAACTAGACCACTAAGTAAAGATAAAAGATGGAGACTTGTAGAAATTATTGAAAAGGCTCAATAATTTTAACTTGAAAGGAGAATAACATGATTCAACAAGAAACAAGATTGCGTGTTGCTGACAATTCAGGTGCAAGAGAACTATCTGTAATTAAAGTCCTTGGTGGAACTAATAGAAAGACAGCTTCTATCGGAGATATTGTAGTGTGTTCTGTAAAGAATGCAACACCCGGTGGCGTTGTCAAAAAAGGTGCTGTTGTAAAAGCAGTTATTGTTAGAACAAACAAGGGCATCAGCAGAAAAGACGGATCTTACATTAGCTTCGATGATAATGCTGCTGTTGTAATTAAAGATGATAGAAGCCCTGTTGGCACTCGTATTTTTGGACCTGTAACTAGAGAACTAAGAGCTGGAAACTTTATGAAGATTATTTCTCTAGCTCCGGAAGTACTATAATTTGGAGGTGTAATATGAAAATTAAAAAAGATGACATCGTAAAAGTTATAGCCGGAAAAGATAAAGGCAAAACTGGTAAAGTCCTAAGAACAATTCCTAAAAAAGATTTAGTAGTTGTTGAAAAGGTAAATATTGTTACTAAACACATTAAACCTAGAGGACCTCAAAACCCAGGTGGAATAGAAAAAATGGAAGCTCCAATTCATGTATCTAATGTTATGTACTTTGACAGTGCATCAGGAAAGGCTACAAGAATTGGCTATAAATTTGAAGACGGAAAAAAAGTTAGATATGCAAAGTCTAGCGGAAAGAACATTAAATAGGGGGTAGAATAATGACTTCAAGATTACAAGAAAAATATAAGACAGAAGTTGTGGGCCACCTAATGGAACATTTCAACTATAGAAATGTTATGGAAGTACCGAAACTTGAAAAAATCACTATTAACATAGGTATTGGTGAAGCTAAGGATAATCACAAGGCTCTTGAATCAGCAGTAGAAGAACTTACTACTATAGCTGGTCAAAAGGCTGTTGTTACTAAAGCAAGAAAATCAATTGCCAACTTTAAACTTCGTGCAGGACAAAATGTTGGTGTTAAGGTTACTCTAAGAGGACAAAGAATGTATGAATTCTTAGATAAATTAATGAATGTTGCACTTCCAAGAGTTAGAGACTTTAGAGGCGTTAAGCCTACTGCTTTTGATGGTAGAGGAAACTATGCCCTTGGTCTTAAAGAACAACTTATCTTCCCTGAAATTGAATATGATAAGGTTGACGCTATTAGAGGAATGGACATTGTTATTGTAACTACTGCTAATACTGATGAAGAAGCTAAAGAATTCCTAGACAAAATGGGAATGCCTTTTGCTAAGGCTTAAGGAGGTACATTGTGGCAAAAAAATCAATGATTGCAAAACAAAAGAGGAAACAAAAGTATTCTTCTCGTGAATATACTAGATGTAAAATCTGTGGAAGACCACATGCTGTTTTACAAAAATATGGAATATGTAGAATATGCTTTAGAGAACTTGCGTACAAGGGACAAATTCCTGGCGTAAGAAAAGCTAGCTGGTAAAAGCCTTAGATGAAAGGAGGCAAACTGATATGATGACAGACCCAATTGCAGATATGCTATCAAGAATTAGAAATGCAAATAATGCAAGACACAAATCTGTTGATATTCCTTGCTCTAAAATTAAAAGAGAAATAGCTCAAATTCTTCTTGATGAAGGCTATATTAAAGGATTCGATGTTGTTGAAGACGACAAACAAGGAATGATCAAGATTGATCTTAAGTATTCAGAGGACGGAGAAAAAGTTATCTCTGGCTTAAAGAGAATATCTAAACCGGGACTTAGAGTTTATGTTAAGTGCGAAGATGTTCCTAAAGTTCTTGGAGGACTAGGAATTGCAATTATCTCTACATCTAAGGGAATAATTACAGATAAAAAAGCAAGACAAGATAAAGTTGGCGGAGAGGTAATCTGCTACGTTTGGTAATTTGGAGGTGAAAAATGTCAAGAATTGGCAAAAAACCTATTGAAATCCCAAAGGGCGTTGATGTTAAAGTTGACGGTCAAACAGTTACTGTTAAGGGACCAAAGGGTGAACTAACACAATCTTTCGATAAAGATTTAAAAATAGAATTAAATGACGGAGTTCTCACTGTAGAAAGACCAAATGAAATTAAAAGAATTAAGGCACTTCACGGTTTAACTAGAACTCTAATCTACAATATGATAATTGGCGTTACAGAAGGTTATACAAAATCTCTTGAAATAATCGGAACTGGATACAGAGCTGCTAAGAAGGGAAAGGTTCTTTCTCTTAACTTAGGTTTCTCACATCCTCTTGATCTTGAAGATCCAGAAGGTATTGAAGTTGAAGTTCCTGCTCCAAACTCAATTATCGTAAGAGGCAATGACAAACAACAAGTTGGCGCTTATGCTGCTTTCATTAGAAGCTTCAGAGAACCTGAACCATATAAGGGTAAGGGTATCAGATACACTGATGAACATGTAAGACGTAAAGTTGGTAAGACTGGTAAGTAAGAGAGGAGAATTTAAGTGTTAAAAAAGATTAATAAAAATGAAAACAGAATAAAAAGACACAAAAGACTTAGAAATCATATCTCCGGTACTGCTATGAAACCAAGACTTTCAGTTTACAGATCATCAAAGCATATTTATGCTCAACTTATTGATGATGAGGCTGGTAACACTTTATTAAGTGCATCAACTCTTGATAAGTCATTGAATTTAGAAAACACTGGAAATATTGAAGCGGCAAAGGCTGTTGGTACTTCTATTGCTAATAAGGCAAAAGAAAAGGGTATCGAAGAAGTTGTTTTTGATAGAAGTGGTTATGTATATCATGGAAAAATCAAGGCACTTGCTGACGCAGCTAGAGAAGCCGGACTAAAATTCTAAGAAGGAGGAAGTAATGGAGCGTTCATTAATAAATGCGGCAGAACTTGATCTTGAAGAAAGAGTTGTATCTATAAACAGAGTTGCCAAAGTAGTTAAGGGTGGTAGAAACTTTAGATTCTCAGCTCTTGTAGTAGTTGGCGACAGAAACGGACACGTTGGTGTAGGTACAGGTAAGGCTCTTGAAGTTCCTGAAGCTATAAGAAAAGCAACACAAGATGCTAAAAAACATCTTATTAAAGTAAACCTACTAAACACTTCTATTCCTCATCAAGTTACTGGAATTTATGGTGCAGGTAGAGTTTTCTTAAAACCAGCAAGAGAAGGTACAGGAGTTATCGCAGGCGGTGCAGTTCGTGCTGTATGTGAACTTGCAGGTATTTCAGATATTCGTACTAAGAACATTGGTACAAACAATCCAAGAAACACAGTTAATGCAACTATTGAAGGTTTAAAACAACTTAAAACTGTTGAATCTGTTGCAAGACTTAGAAATAAATCAGCGGATGAAATTTTAGGATAGGAGGAAAATCATGAGTACTATTAAAATTAAACTTGTTAAAAGTCCTATCGGCAAAGTACCTAAACACAGAAAAACAATAAAAGCACTTGGATTTACTAAGTTAAACCAAGTTATTGAAAAAAATGATACACCTCAAATCAGGGGTATGTTAAAGCAAGTCGATTATATGATCGAAGTAGTAGAATAAGGAGGTGTACCTAATGAAGTTACATGACTTAAGACCTAATGAAGGCGGCGGAGTTAAAGCTAGAAAAAGAGTAGGTCGTGGAATAGGTTCCGGTACTGGCAAAACATCTGGCAAGGGTCACAAGGGACAAAATGCTAGAAGTGGCGGAGGAGTAAGACCTGGATTTGAAGGTGGACAAATGCCACTATTTAGACGTCTTCCAAAGAGAGGATTTACAAACATCTTCAAGAAAGAATATGCAGTTATTAACGTAGCAGATCTTAACGTATTTGAAGAAGGAACTGAAATCACTCCTGAATTCTTAATAGAAAACAAATTTATCAAAGCTGGAAAAGCTAAAGACGGAATTAGAATTTTGGGAGATGGTGAATTAAATGTAAAACTTACTGTAAAAGCTCAGCATTTCTCAAAATCTGCTAAAGAAAAAATTGAGGCTTGCGGAGGAAAGGCCGAGGTGATTTAATGCTATCAACTTTTAAGAGTGCATGGAAGATTGAATCTCTTCGTAAGAAGATGTTATTCACTTTATTCATGCTTCTACTTTATAGACTTGGATCACACATTGCCGTTCCATACATGAACTCACAAGTTATTTCACAACTTATGAGTGGAGCAGGCGGATCAATTTTCTCCTTCCTAGATTTAATGGCAGGAGGTAACTTTAGACGATTTACAATTTTTGCTGCTAACATTTATCCATATGTTACTGCATCAATCATTCTTCAACTTTTGACAATTGCCATTCCTTCATTGGAATCTCTTGCAAAGGAAGGGGAAACTGGTAGAAAGGCAATAGCTAAATATACTAGATATCTTTCTACTGCTATAGCTCTTGTTCAAGCAATTGGTTATACTTTTGGTTTCTTTAGAAAGGCAATTGATGCTACAAGTGCTCTTGAATACACAACTATAATCCTATCAATAGTAGCAGGTACTTCTATACTTGTTTGGATAGGTGAACAAATAACTGAACATGGAATCGGAAATGGTATTTCAATTTTAATTTTTGCAGGTATTGTTTCAAGATTTCCAATTGATATAGCTCAATCTATTGCTCTTGTAAAGGCAGGCAAATCTAGCCCAATCTTCTTAGTGCTATTTGTAATAATTGCTATTGCAATTGTTGTATTTGTAGTAACACTTACGGAAGGTGAGAGAAGAATCCCTGTGCAATATGCTAAGAGAGTTGTAGGAAGAAAGATGTATGGCGGACAAGCTACTCATATTCCAATTAAGGTTTTGATGACTGGTGTTATGCCAATTATCTTTGCCAACTCACTTCTTGCTATTCCAGCAACTATTGCTATGTTTACAAGTGAATCAACTAGAAATTGGATTCAAAAATGGTTAACTCCTGCTGGAGGACCTGGAGCTGTGATTTATATAATATTTACTGTTATTCTTATTGTATTCTTCACATTCTTCTACACTACAATCCAATTCAACACTGTTGAATACTCTAAAAACCTTCAAGCTAATGGTGGTTTTATTAGTGGTATTAGACCAGGAAAACCTACAAGCGATTATTTAGGCAGAACTTTAAATAGATTGGTTATGCCGGGAGCAATTGCACTTTCTATACTTGCAGTTCTTCCAACTATACTAACACTTATTTCAGGTCTACAATTTAATTATGGTGGTACATCAATTATCATCGTAGTTGGTGTTGTACTTGAAATTCATAGAGTATTAGAACAACAATTAATCATGAGAAATTATCGTGGTTTCTTGAAGAATAAATAGGAGGCATTTATGAAATTAGTTATATTGGGACCTCCAGGGGCCGGCAAAGGCACACAAGCTGAATATATTGTTGAAAGATACAATATTCCACACATTTCAACTGGAGATATCTTTAGAGAAAATATTAAGAACAATACAGAACTTGGTAAAGAAGCTAAGTCTTATATGGACAAGGGTCTTTTAGTTCCTGATGATCTTGTAATCGCCCTTGTTGAAGACAGACTTAACAAGGCTGATGCTAAAGAAGGATTTCTATTAGATGGTTTTCCAAGAACTGTGGCTCAAGCTGTCAGTCTTGACTCTATTTTAGACAAGAACAATGACAAATTAACTAAGGTTATTAATATTTCAGTTGACCCTGAAATTTTAATAGAAAGAGCTGTTGGAAGACGAGTTTGTAAAACTTGTGGAATGACTTATCATGTTAAATTCAATCCTCCAAAGGAAGAAGGAATTTGTGATAAGGATGGCACTAAGCTTATTCAAAGAGATGACGATATTGAAGAAACTGTAAAAACTAGAATTTCAGTTTACTTTGATCAAACTGCACCTCTTATTGATTACTACAGGGCACAAAATCTTCTTGTAGATATCGATGGTGCCAAGGATATTGACAAGGTATTTGAAGATATAGTTAATGGTCTCGAATAGTTCATGGATAATACATTTAGTCTTTTAAAGGGACAAGTTGTAAGATCCAAAAAAGGTAGAGATGAGGGAAAAGTTTTTGTGGTAATTGATATTATTGACAAAGACTACCTTTATCTTGTTGATGGAAAACTGAGAAAGCTAGATCGACCAAAGAAAAAAAAGGTAAAACATCTTTATATATATAAGGACATCATTGATCTTGACCTTAAAGATCTAAGTGATTCTTATATTAGGAAGAAACTATTACCTTATAGCTAAAGGAGGATCCTTAATAATATGGCTAAAGAAGATGTAATCGAAGTTGAAGGCGTTGTTGTAGACGCTCTTCCAAACACTCATTTCAAGGTAGAACTTGAAAACGGACATATCATACTTGCTCATATTTCAGGTAAATTGAGAATGAATTATATTAGAATTCTTCCTGGTGATAAGGTGACAGTTGAGCTTTCACCTTATGATCTTACAAGAGGAAGAATAACTTGGAGAAAGAAATAATCCTAAGGTTAGGAGGCATTTAAATGAAAGTAAGACCATCTGTAAAAAAGATGTGCGAAAAGTGCAAAATTATTAAGAGAAACGGAAAAGTAATGGTAATCTGTGAAAATCCGAAACATAAACAAAGACAAGGATAAGGGAGGTAATTATGGCTAGAATTTCCGGTGTAGATTTACCTAGAGAAAAGAGAGTTGAAATCGGACTCACTTATATTTATGGTATTGGAAAACCTAGATCTCAAGCAATTTTAACTGCTGCAGGCGTTGATTTTGATACAAGAGTTAAAGATTTGACTGAAGCTGAACTTGCTAAAATCAGAGATGAAATAGATAAATACCACGTAGAAGGTGATTTGCGTCGTGATGTTGCAATGAGCATCAAGAGACTTCGTGAAATCAACTGTTATCGTGGAAGAAGGCATAAAATGGGTCTTCCTGTAAGAGGACAAAAAACTAAGACTAATGCTAGGACAAGAAAAGGTCCTAAGAAACTTGTTAGTAAAAGTAAGTAAGGGGGGACTTTAATGGCTAAAAAACAAAAAGTTACACGTTCAAGAAGACGTGTTCGTAAAAATATTGAAAAGGGTGAAGCTCACATAGCTTCAACATTTAACAACACTATGGTTACTCTTACTGATATTAACGGTAATGTTATATCTTGGGCAAGTGCTGGACAACTTGGATTTAGAGGTTCAAGAAAGTCAACTCCTTTTGCAGCACAAGAAGCAGCACAAGAAGCAGCTGAAAAGGCTAAAGAACATGGATTAAAAAGCGTTGATGTATATGTAAAGGGTCCAGGTTCAGGAAGAGAAGCTGCAATTAGATCTCTTCAAGCATCAGGTCTTGAAGTAACTATGATTAAAGATGTTACTCCAATTCCTCACAATGGATGTAGGCCACCAAAACGTAGAAGAGTCTAAGCTATTTATCGAGAAGGAGGGTACCCATGATTGAAATTGAAAAACCTAGGATTAGTATTGAAGAATTAGATGAGTCAGGTTTATATGGCAAATTTGTCGTTGAACCACTAGAAGCTGGATTTGGTATCACTATTGGAAATTCCTTAAGAAGAGTGCTACTTTCCTCTCTACCAGGCGCAGCTGT
This sequence comes from Peptoniphilus hominis (ex Hitch et al. 2025), assembly GCF_040096015.1. Lineage (NCBI taxonomy): Bacteria > Bacillati > Bacillota > Tissierellia > Tissierellales > Peptoniphilaceae > Peptoniphilus > Peptoniphilus hominis (ex Hitch et al. 2025). The sequence goes on from NZ_JBBMFO010000014.1 coordinate 13,159, forward strand.
ATCTTTCATAAATATTCGCGGCGTTGAACATGAATTTGATACAATTCCAGGGGTATTGGAAGATGTACCTGAAATAGTTTTAAATATTAAATCTATAGTTTTAAAGATGACTGAAGATGAACCTGTAAAACTAATTATAGAAAAGAAGGGCAAGGGAGAAATTAAAGCCTCTGACATTGAACTTCAACCTCATGTAACTATTATCAATCCAGATCAACATATAGCGACTCTAAATGAAGATGCTGATTTTTATCTTGAAATGATGGTTGAAAAGGGAAGAGGCTACGAACCTTCTGAACTTAAAAAGGATGAAATAACTGAAATTGGAATTATTCCAATGGATTCTAACTTCACTCCTGTGGAAAAAGTAAACTGGAAAGTTGAAAACACAAGAGTGGGACAAAGAACTGATTATGATAGATTAATCCTTGAAGTTACAACAGATGGCTCTATGAAAGCTGATGAAGCTACATCTCTTGCAGCAAAAATCTTGACAGAACATCTTGAACTCTTCATTGGCCTTAAAGAACATGTCAGTGAAATAAATTTGATGGTTGAAAAAGAAGAGGATCAAAAAGAAAAAGTTCTCGAAATGACAGTTGAAGAATTAGATCTATCTGTTAGGTCTTTTAACTGCCTAAAGAGAGCTGGAATAAACAGCGTTGAGGAACTTACTAATAAGACTGAAAGTGAAATGATGAAGGTTAGAAATCTTGGTAGAAAATCCCTACTAGAAGTAACTGAAAAACTTGAAGAATTAGGACTTGGCCTCAAAGCTGAAGAAGATTAAGGAGGACATTATGGCAAAAAACAGAAAACTTGGCCGTAATTCAAGTCATAGAAAGGCAATGCTTAGAAACCTTGTTACTTCTCTTTTGCGTGAAGGTAGAATTCAAACTACTCACACAAGAGCTAAGGAAGTTCAAAAGATTGCTGATCGTATGATTACACTTGGAAAAAGAGGCGACCTTCACGCAAGAAGACAAGCTTTAGCATATATTTATTCAGAAGATGTTGTTACAAAATTATTTGACGAATACGCTGAAAAGTATGCAGATAGAAATGGTGGATACACTAGAGTATTGAAGATGGGTCCAAGACGTGGAGACGGTGCAGAAATTTCAATTATAGAATTAGTATAAGGAAATCCAATGGGGTTTCCTTTTTTTTATACTTTTGGAGGTTCTATGCTTTATAGAAGTATTTATAGTTCTCCCCTGGGGAAAATTTTAATCCTTTTCCATGAGGGCACTCTTCTTGGACTTTATTTTGAAGGGCAAAAAGAATTTAATGACATTATGAAGGATGAAGAGGTAAAAAATTTTGATGATGGGAAGGATTTTGAGATAAAAGATAAAAATCTTAGGGGTGAGAGTCTTGATTATGATAAAAATAAAGTGTCTGGAGAAAAATTTTGTGACGATAAAATTTTAGGAGATACTAAAAAATGGTTGGACCTATATTTTTCTGGCGAGGACCCAAATTTTACACCTAAGTTAAAACTGGAAGGCACAGAATTTAGAAAAGATGTGTGGAAAATTTTGTTGGAGATCCTCTATGGCGAAACTCTTACCTATAAAGACATTGCAAATAAACTTATAGCAAGTGGCAAGTACGAGAGAATGTCGGCACAGGCAGTGGGCGGTGCAGTAGGGCACAATCCTCTTTCTATAATCATCCCTTGCCACAGGGTTGTTGGGACAAGTGGATCTCTTACTGGCTATGCAGGAGGGCTTGGTAGAAAGGTAAGGCTCCTAGAACTTGAAGGCATAGATGTAAATAAATTTTTCATGCCAAAAAATCACAAATAATTTTTATTAAAAAATTTTAAGGAGAGTTTAAAAAATTCTCTCCGCAAATTACTTCAAGAAAATTTTATAATATTTTGTTACTTTTAAGCTTGAAAAAATTTTTCTAATGTATTATCATATAAGTATTAGCAGAAGACATTAGTGAGTGCTAAATTTAAGGAGGTTAATATAGATGAAACTTAGACCACTTGACGATAAAATCGTCATCAAGAAAATTGAAAAAGAAGAAACAACTGCTTCAGGCATAGTTCTTCCATCATCAGCCAAGGAAGAATCAAACATTGCAGAAGTTGTTGCAACGGGAAATAAGTTAGATACAGACGAAGACATGAAGGGTCTTGTAAAAGTTGGAGACAAGATTATTTTCTCAAAGTATGCAGGAAATGACATCGAACTTGACAAGGAAAAGTACACAATTATAAAATTCCAAGATATCTTGGCAGTTATTGAATAAGGAGTGATAACATGGCAAAGGAAATTAAATTTTCAGAAGATGCTAGAAAAGGCTTAATAAAAGGAATAAATACTCTTGCTGATACAGTTAAGGTTACACTTGGACCTAAGGGCAGAAATGTAATTTTAGACAAGGAATATGGCACACCACTTATTACAAATGATGGTGTTACTATTGCAAGAGAAATTGAATGTGAAGATAAATTTGAAAACATGGGGGCACAACTTTTAAAGGAAGTTGCTACAAAGACTAATGATGTTGCAGGTGACGGCACAACAACAGCTACTCTACTTGCTCAAGCAATTATTAGAGAAGGAATGAGAAACCTTGCAGCAGGTGCAAACCCAATGGTTCTACAAAAGGGAATTGAAAAGGCAGTGGAAAAAACTGTTGAAGAAATCAAAAACTTCTCTACAGAAGTTTCTTCAAAGGAAGCAATTGAACAAGTTGCATCAATTTCAGCTGCCAATGAACAAGTTGGAAAGCTCATCTCTGAAGCAATGGAAAAAGTTGGCAACGACGGTGTAATCACTGTTGAAGAATCAAAATCAATGGGGACAAGTCTTGATGTAGTTGAAGGTATGCAATTTGACAGGGGATACCTTTCTCCATACATGGTGACAGATTCTGACAAAATGGTTGCAGAATTAGAAGACCCATACATTTTAATTACAGACAAAAAGATTTCAAATATACAAGAAATTTTGCCACTACTTGAACAAGTTCTTCAATCATCAAAACCACTTCTTATCATAGCAGATGACATTGATGGCGAAGCCCTAGCAACTCTAGTTGTAAACTCTCTAAGAGGAACACTAAATGTAGTTGGAGTAAAGGCTCCAGGCTATGGCGACAGAAGAAAAGATATGCTACAAGATATAGCAATTTTAACTGGTGGACAAGTTGTATCATCTGATTTAGGTCAAGACCTTAAAGATGCAACAATTGATATGCTTGGCTCTGCATCAAAGGTAAGAGTAGAAAAAGATCTTACAGTTATAGTAAATGGTGCAGGGGAAAAATCTGAACTTGAAAACAGAATTTCCCACATTAAAAATCAAATAGAAGAATCAGATTCAGAATTTGACAAGGAAAAATTACAAGAAAGACTTGCAAAACTTTCTGGCGGAGTTGCAGTAATCCAAGTAGGAGCAGCAACAGAAGTTGAACTTAAAGAAAGAAAGCTAAGAATCGAAGATGCCCTTGCAGCAACAAGAGCAGCAGTAGAAGAAGGAATTGTAGCTGGCGGTGGAACAGTACTAATCGACTCAATAGACGCAGTAGCAAAAGTAGTTGACGAATTAGAAGGCGACGAAAAAACTGGCGCCAATATAATCCTTAAGGCATTAGAAGAACCACTAAGACAAATAGCAGAAAACGCAGGACTAGAAGGTTCAGTAATAGTAGAACATGTAAAGACAAAAGAAGCTGGCATTGGCTTTGACGCATATAGGTCAGAATATGTAGACATGAAAAAGGCTGGAATTGTTGACCCAACAAAAGTAACAAGATCAGCCCTACAAAACGCAGCAAGCGTAGCATCAATGATCTTGACAACAGAAGCAGCAGTAGCAAACATAAAAGAAGACGCACCAGCAATGCCTCCAATGAATCCAGGCATGGGTATGATGTAATTAATGGTAGTCTCAATCGCGACGAGTCACGATTGAGACGGTCTTCAAGCTGAAGGCGACTGAAAGGAGCCTGAAGCTATGAAGAACCTTATCCAGCGAACGAAAAAATGTGACCGAATAGGGAACATTTTTGAGTGAGTCGGAGTTGGATATATAGAAAAAACCTAAAAAGGCAGTCATAAAGTTGACTGCCTTTTTTTATCTTCACACTGAAGCTTATCCAGCGAACGAAGACGATGCGACCGAATAGGGAGCATTTTCAAGCGAGTCGGATTGTAAATCAAGAAACAACCTAAAAAAAGACAGTCACAAAAAGCGGCTGTCTTTTTCTTTTGTCCTCACACTGAAACCAAGCTAGTCGGATATCTTAAAACAAATTGAATAAAAAACAAAAAGTAGTCTTAAAACCACAAGACTACTTTCTTTATCTTTCATATAAATTTTAAAACATCCAAGGTAAAAATATAGCCCCAACTTTTTCCACATGATCAAGGGATTTAGATTCACTTAAAGAGGAAAAAGATGCATCAATCATTCTTCCCATATCCTTTATATCCAAATTTGGTCTTTCCAAAGGCCCCTCATTTAAGTTTCCTAAAATATCGTAGACCAAACTTTTTCCATCACTTTCGATTTTTACATGAACAATTCCTTGGAAGCCTTCACCTTCAGTTTCTATGGAGACATCTTTTAAAGGACCTATTTTCTGGTTTTCTATATCAAAAATCAAGCACAAATCAAATTCATTAGACTTACTCTCAGAAAATATTCTTTTTTTCAATAAGTAGTAACCATCTTGGTAATTTTTTTCCTTGTATATTTTAAAGTCGCCCTTGTCATCACTTTTATATATTCTCGTGTCGGAACTTAGTTTTCTCGGACTTGTTGAATTTTCTTTTAAATTGTTATTTTGTGAAAAATATATTAGCCCGCCAATTAAAAATATTGCAAGAAAAACTATTAAAAATTTTTTCATATTGACCTCCTAATATCCTTTATTAATTTTATTATAGCAGGCAAATAAATCTTTAGCAAAATTTCTTTATCACCATATCATTGTTTAAATCACACCAATAAGAGTATGTATATTAAGAGGTGTTTTATGTTTATTAATTATATTAAAGCTTTTAATGACAATTATATCTGGGTTATGGAAAAGAATGGCAAGGTCCTTGTTGTGGATCCTGGCGATGCTGGCCCTGTCATAGATTATTTGAAGGATAAAAATCTCGACTACATTCTTTTAACTCACAAGCACATGGACCATGTGGGCGGCGTTAAAGAACTTAAAAATAAATACGGTGCGAAAGTCTACGGCCCCCTTGAAACAAAAGAATATAACGACTTTACTTTAAGTGAGGCTGATGAATTTGAAGTCATGAGTGAAAACTTTAAAGTTATTTTAACTGGAGGACACACAGAAGACCATATTTCCTATTTAGTTGAAGACAAATTATTTTGTGGAGATGCCCTTTTCCTTGCAGGCTGCGGCAGAGTCTTTACTAAGGACTACAAAAAAGCCTATGAGGGACTAAATAAGTTAAAGGGCTTAGATGAAGACACTTTAGTTTACCCAGCTCACGAATATTCTCTTGCCAATTTAAAATTTGCAAGGTCTGTCATTTCAAATGAGGACTTAGACAGAGAATATGAAAGAGTAAAAAAACTGCGTGAAGAAGATAAGATCACCCTTCCATCAAGCATAGGCAAGGAGAAAAAAATAAATCCCTTCTTCTTGGCAAGGGACTTAGATGAATTTATACAATATAGAAATAAAAAGGATAATTTTTAAAGAGAAAGCTCTGGGTCATAAGCTGATCCAGAGCTTAATTTTTTATTTATTTAATTCTTTTTCTATTTTATTTAACAAATCTTCTGGTATAGGGTTTTCTTCACTATACTTAGGATAATCTATATCCTTGCAGAAAACGTAAATATATTCTTCTAAACTAGGTGCAGAAGAAAGAGGGTTAGTAATAGAGCGACATTGTTTCTTAAAATTATAATCATGTATTTTTGATAAAATATTACTTTGGTTAGAGGAATCTGTAATAATTAAGTCTGGATAGACTTCAAAAATTACATCTGTATCTGGATTTTTTTCGCTTCCAACAATTTTTGCATCTGGATAAAGATCCTTTGCTTCTTCTACTGTTCCACCAACATTTTCGTAGCCAATTTCTTTTAAGATAATAGCAATATTTTTTGTTAGTGGGACAATATTATACTTTTCCTCAATTTGATTATCTTGATTTTCCTTTGCTGAAGATTCCTCTTTTTCAACTTTTTCATTTTGAATAGAATTTTCCGGTGCTTCTTGGTTAGAATTTGCACTTTCGCTATTTGTTTTTTTACAACCACTAAAAATTAAGGGAATCGTCAATAAAATAATGAGATATTTCTTTTTCATAATCTTACCTCCTAAACTCACAAACTATACTTTACTATAATAACATAATATCACACAAAAAAAACACGCAAGAGGATATTTTTTAAAATTTAAAATTTTAGAGAATATAAAATAAATTGTAGGGCAAAAAAAGTGCTGGCAAAAATGCCAACACTTAATTTTTTTATTAAATTATATCAACCGATACCGCCAAATTTTGCGCCTGCTATTAGGGCGATTATGGCAGCTGTTACATATACATATTTTGCAAGTGGATAATACCATCCGCCGATTTCTTTTCCATGACCTTGACTAACTGCAGAGATTACATAATCTTTTCCTGCAACCCATAAGAACATTATGCCTGCAAGGGCTGCTCCAAGTGGGCAGATGTAAATGGAAACTACATCCATCCAACCGCCGACTATAGCTTGAATAAATATAGCTACGATACAACCAATTATATGAATAGTTGTAGTTGCAATTGGTCTTGAAAAATTAAATTGTTCTTGCAAATAGGCAACTGGTGCTTCGTAAAGATTTATTATTGAAGATACGCCTGCGAAAAGTACACAGATGTAGAAAATAATACCAATGATTCTACCAACAGCCATGCCATTAAATACATTTACTAGGTAAATAAACATTAGTCCAGGACCACCAGTATCAAGGGGTGCATTTGCTGTTGCCATGGCAGGGATAATTACAAAGGCTGCAAGTAGAGCTGCTAGAGTATCAAAGACTGCAACATTTCTTGCAGAGGATGGAATGCTTTCGTTTTTAGGTAAATAGGAGCCGTAAATTACTGTTCCATTTCCAGCAACTGATAGGGAGAAGAAGGCTTGTCCAAAGGCAAAAATCCAAACTTTAGGATCCTTTAAGCCTTCAGGGTTTACTGTGAAGATGTATTTATATCCATTGCTTGCACCTGGAAGGGTGAAGATGTAAATTGCAAGTCCTACAAATAAAACAAAGAGGACAGGCATCATAATTTTGTTTGCCTTTTCGATTCCACCAGATACTCCCATTACCATAATGGCAAAGCTTGCAATAATTGCTATAACGACCCAAATATTTGCGCCAAAGGCAGAGGCTGTTTGTCCAAAAGTTCCGCCAATTACATCCATGTCTTGACCCATAGCATAAAGTCCGCCTGATAATGAAAGGAAAGTGTACTTAAAAATCCAACCCATTACACAAGTGTAACCTATGGCTAGGGCAAGGGAGCCTAATACTGGTATAAGTCCAATTATTTCGCCAAGTTTTCTATTATTCCATCTTAATTCTGTGCATTTTCCAAAGGCGCCAACGGGACCAGCTTCAGCTGATCTTCCCAGTGCCATTTCAGAAATTACTCCAGTTGAGCCTATAAGAGTTACAAATATTATATATGGAATTAAAAAAGTCATTCCACCATAGGTAGAAACCATTATAGGGAATCGCCAAATATTACCCATACCAACTGCAGAGCCTATACAAGCAAGTATAAAACCCCATTTACTTTTAAAACCATCACGAGCTTTTAAGTTATTATCCATAGTCATTCTCCTTAATAGGCTAGCCCCTCTTGCAAGGAGCTTTTCTTAATGTTAAATTAAAAAATTAAAACTTATTTTTCATCTTCAGAAGGTTCATAAGTTTCAAGGAAGGCGTGGAAGTGACGCATTGGAAGGTTCTTGCCTTTTACTATTCTAATATTAGGAATAGTAGCACGGTCTTCGTAAAGAGCCTTTACAGCTGCAATTACATAATCCATGTGTTCCTTTGAAAGTTGACTTCTGTTTACTGCGAAACGAACTACATTGGCTACTTCAGCTTGTTGTTCTGGAGTCTTTAGGTCATATTCCATTGAATAGTTGCCTAGTTCTGCAGTTCTAATTCCATAACGTCTAATTAATTCAACAGAGAAACCTTGACCAGCAAAAGTTTCTGGTCCTCTCTTGTTGTCGAAAAATTCGTCCATGTTGATGTAAACACCGTGACCACCAGCAGGAAGTACAACGCCCTTTACGCCAGCCTTGTAGAAGCCTTGTGCAAGGTATTCACATTGTTTAACACGGGCATCAAGATAATCAAACTTAGCTGCTTCATAAAGTCCAGCAGCAAGTGCCATAATATCTCTACCACTCATTCCACCGTAGGAGTCATTGCCGTAAGAAGAAATTTGTTTAACCTTTAAAAGAATTCCTACATCAGTTTTAACTGATCCATCTTCGTTAAAGTCAGAGAATTTCTTCCAGAATAATCCCTTATCTCTAAAGGCAAGAACGCCACCCATGTTTGCGTGTCCGTCTTTTTTAAGAGATGCAGTAAAACCGTCGCAATAAGAGAACATTTCCTTTGCAATTTCTGGGATTGATTTATCAGCATAGCCTTCTTCATTAACTTTTATGAAGTAAGCATTTTCTGCCCATCTTGCAGCATCAAACATATAAGGAATTTCATATTTGTGAGCAATTCTTGAACATTCTCTCATGTTTGCCATGGAAACTGGTTGACCACAAACTGTGTTGTTAGTAATAGTTGTATAAATTAGAGGAACATTTTCTGGTCCCAATTTTTCAATTAATTCTTCCAACTTTTCTGTGTCCATGTTGCCCTTAAATGGATTCTTTTCATAGTGACCATTTTCAGGAACTTCCCACAAAAGTTCTTTATTGTATAAATTTCTTGGTATAGAACCCATTTGCTTGATATTTCCTTCAGTTGTGTCAAAGTGTCCATTAGAAGGAATTGTGTAAGTCTTTCCAGGTTCTCTTCCATTTAAAATATTTCTAACAAGTTCAAATAAAACTGATTCAGCTGCACGACCTTGTTGGATGATAAAAGTATTAGGTCTTTCCATTTGAGCAGATCCACCGTTAAATAGTCCACCTTCGTATTCACAAAGGTAAACTTCGTTCATCATCTTTTCAACATCGTCGCAGTCAGTTCTTACAAGGTCAATAATTCTCTTTTGATCGTCGCCTCTTTCGAAGACATCTCTAAAGGTATCTAAGAGAACATAGTAGCCCTTGTTTCTTCCATAAGATTCATCACCCAAAAACATTGCAGACCATTGAACATCTGTCATGGCAGTAGTTCCTGAGTCAGATAACATATCGATAGTTAACATTCCTGCAGGGAAGGCAAATTCATTGTAGTGAGTAGCCTTAAGAGCTCTTTCTCTTTGTTCCACAGTTACATTAGGAATATTCTTTGTAACATAAGTGTAGGAATGTGGTGTAGGTACATCTAATTGATACTTTTTCATAAAAAACCTCCATATAAAAATAAAAAAAGTTATAGAGGAACCCCGGTCATCGACAAAAATCGACTAGCGGACAGTATCCCATAGAGAACCCCGGTTATCAAAATTTTAAATTTTCTTTATTGATGAGCGGTCAGAACTCCAAGATAATATGTATTATCTAAGAAATAGTTTACATTACCAATTTATCAAAGTCAATAATAGAAGTTTAGTGGTAAATAAATTTTTAAGGACGCTAATAATTTGAAATATTAAATTAAAAAAGTTAAAATAACTAAGAGAAATTTGGACAAAATTTTTGTAAATCTTTAAAAAGGAGAATACATGTGAAAAAATTTTTTCAATTACTTTTTTGGCAGTCTACGGATAAATCAAACATAATATATAGGATTTTAATTCACGCTTTTATAATATTTTTAACATTAGGTTGGGGATATATTATTTTTGATATTGATTTAAATAATATATTCATAAAGGCTATACTTCTCTTATATACATATATTAGTTTTTTATGTTTTCTTCCAACACTTTTGACTATACAAAAGTTTGATGATAATAAGGGAAGTGTTTTATTTTTTTTATATATTTTATTTAGTTATGTTGTGGCATTTATCAGTGTATTTATATTAACTTATTTTATAAAAAAAGATTTAGTTTGATAATTGAAAATCAATAATTTTAATAATATAGACAAAGAAAAACCTCTGAATTCAGAGGTTTTTTGCTTTCTTATATTTATTTTTCAACTGAAGCTGAATAATTTTTTTCTATGGAGTCATCAAGCATCTTTGTAAATTCTTCGTCGCTTTGATTTACATTAAGTCCTTCAGTTAAGGCTCTTGAATAAGATGCAATTACGCCCCTATTTTTTCTAAGTTTTTCGTTAGCTTCTTCTCTTGAGTAGCCGCCAGAAAGGGCAACAACTCTAACTGTTTGGTCAAAGTCATAAAGATCTTCGTAAAGATTTTCTTTTTCAGGAAGAGTCAACTTAAACATAACATAATTTTCCTTGCCAAGTTTTTTTAGTCCTTCGATTAAATATTTTTTTAGGACTTCTTCGATTTCAGCCTTGTCCTTAGCGTGGATGTCAACTTCTGGCTCGATAATAGGAACGAAGCCTGCATTTGATATTTTTACTGCGTAGTCAAATTGTTGGTCAACAACTTTTTTAATTGATTCTTCATTGAGTTCCTTTACAACAGAACGCATCTTAGTTCCAAAAATATTTCTTTCCTTTGCATTTTCAAGAAGTTCGTCAAGGCCTTTGAAAGGCTTCATAAGTTGAGCGCCATCTTTTTCTTCATCAAGACCTTCGTCAATTTTTAGGATTGGAACTATACCCTTTTCTTCCCAAAGGTAGTCGCCAGTATACTTGTCGCCAACTTTTGAATTCATAGTAACCTTAAATAAAATTGCAGCCAAAATTCTGTCTGATGTGAAAGCTTCGTTTGTTATAATTCTCTTTCTCATTTCGTGAACGAGATTAAACATTTCTTCATCGTTGGAATACTTGTCTTCTGTAACCCCATAATTTAAAAGTGCCTTAGGTGTTGAGCCACCTGATTGGTCAAGGGCAGCTATAAAGCCTTTGCCATTTTTCATTCTATCAAATTGTTCTCTATTCATTTTTACCTCCAAAGTCTAGACTTCTAATTACTTCTAATTATATAATAAGTAGACATAGTTGACAAATGACAAATTTTGAGGTGAATATGAATTATTACGCAGTTAGAGTTGGGAGAAATCCTGGCATATATAAAACTTGGGACGAATGCAAAAAAGAAACCATGGGCTTTAAGGGAGCAAGCTTTAAAAAATTCTCCTCTCTTGAAGATGCAGAGGCCTTTATTAATGAAGTTGAAGAAGAAAAAAAGGACCAGGCAGAAAAAGATGAACTCATAGTTTATGTAGACGGTTCTTATAGAAATTCTGATAAGAGTCATTCCTATGGGGTATATATGTACAATGATGAGGAGGAATATTCCTTTTCCAAGAGATTTTTCAAGGATTCGGACATGAGAAATGTTTCTGGAGAAATAAAGGGCGCCATGCGTGCCATGGAAGAGGCACTTGCCCTTGGAAAGAGAAAAATTTATCTTCATTACGATTACGAAGGCATAAGGTCATGGGCTCTTGGCTTTTGGAAGACAAATAAAGAGGGAACCATAGCCTATAAAAAATTTTACGACGACATTAAGGATAGGCTTCAAGTGAAGTTTATAAAGGTAGAGGCACATACTGGTGTCAAGTACAACGAACTTGTGGACAAGCTTGCAAAGGAGGCAAAATGAGAAAATCTTGGGATGAATATTTTATGGAAATAACTGAAATGGTAGCGACTAGATCTACTTGCGACCGCGCCTTTGTGGGCTGCGTCCTGGTAAATTCTGACAACAGAATAATTTCCACGGGCTACAACGGATCAGTAACGGGAAACCCTCACTGCGACGAAGTTGGTCACACTATGCGTGACGGCCACTGCATAGCAACTATCCACGCAGAGATGAATGCCCTCCTTTACTGTGCAAAGGAAGGGATTTCTGTCAAGGGCGCCAAGGCTTATGTTACACATTTTCCTTGCCTAAACTGCACAAAGGCACTTATACAAGCAGGCATCTGCGCCATTTACTACCACGAAGCCTATAGGGTTGACGATTATGCAATGGAGTTAATCGAAAAAAACAATATAAGATTAAAACAAATATAGGAGGTTAAAGATGAAAGGATTTATGGAAGAGTTTAAGGACTTTATTTCCAAGGGCAATGTCATGGACATGGCTGTGGGTGTCATTATAGGTGGCGCCTTTGGCAAAATCGTGTCAAGTCTTGTGGAAAATATTTTGATGCCACTTATTGGAATTTTACTTGGCGGCGTTAATTTTTCTGATTTGAGCGCAACTGTAGGAAATGCTGAAGTTAAATACGGCGTATTTTTGCAAGCTGTTTTTGATTTTTTGATTATCGCACTTGTTATTTTTATTATGATCAAACAAATCTCAAAGGTTACTGACAAATTTAAAAAAGAGGAAGAAGAAGCTGAGCCTACAGAAAAGGTGTGCCCTTTCTGCAAGTCAACTATTGCCATTGATGCTACTAGATGTCCACACTGCACATCTGAACTTGGAAGTGTAAAATGAAAAAGTGGGATTTAGTCCTTGAAGGCGGCGGAGCAAAGGGTGCTTACCAAGTTGGTGCCTATTTCGCCCTCATGGAAATGGGATTTAATTTTTCAAAAATCGTTGGCACAAGCATTGGCGCTATTAACGGTGCTATGTTCTGCCAAGGTGATGCCTATGAGTGTTTTAAAGCTTGGAAAAGTTTAGATTTATCTTCCTTTGAAAATGAAATGGAAGAAATTGATAATAATGAAGATGATGACTTGTTGGACAAGATAAGTCAATTGTTAAGGAATCGCGATATAAAAATTCCTGAGATAAAGAAATCCCCAGACCCACTATTTAGGTTAGTTGACGAATATATTGATGAAGAAAAAATAAGAAAGTCTGATGTTGATTTTGGCTTGTGTACTGTCAATATTTCTGATTTTAAGGTTGAAAAATTATTTAAGAATGACATAGAAAAGGGACTTTTGAAGGATTATATAATCGCATCTTGTTACTTGCCTGTATTTAAAATGAAGCCCCTTCACGGAAAGTATTATTTAGATGGTGGCTTTGCATCACAATTGCCAGTGGACATGGTTGACCAGACAGGCAGGGACGCTGTAGTTATAAGACTGCACAACACTCCTCCTAAAACTGAAATAAAGGCAAAATATATAATAAAGCCAAATAAGAAGCTTGGTTCAAGCATGGATTTTAACAAAGAAAAGGCTGATAAGCTCATAAAAACTGGTTACTTCGACGCCTTTAGAGAGGTTAAAGGATTAAGGGGAGAAGATTATTATATACATCCAGTGGAGGAAGAGGAAAGTTTAAAATATATTTACAGAATTTTAAAAGACAAGTTTGAAAATTCTGAAAATGAACTTGTGAGAAAGGTATTTGAGGAACATGTTCCAAAGCTTGCAGAGGAATTAGACTTGCCAGAAACTTTTAAATATGACGAACTTCTCTACAAGCTTTTGGAAGATGAGGCAGAAAAGAAGAAAGTGGACAGATTTAAAATTTATACAGTTGATGAACTAATGAGGGAAATAGAAAATGGATTTTAATGCTGATTTTGACTTGATGAAAATTAAAGCTAAACTTCAGAAGAAAAGTCCCATGCCTGTAGATGTGAAAAATAGATTTGCTGTCATGATTCCTCTAATAAAGAGAAAGGGAGAAATTCACCTCTTGTTTGAGAAGAGAGCCTTAACTCTTAGGAATCAGCCTGGAGAAATTTCCTTTCCAGGGGGTCGCATAGAAAAAAATGAGACTCCCTGGGAGGCTGCCCTTAGAGAAACTTGCGAGGAGCTTTTAATAGAAGAAAAAGACCTGGAAATCTATGCAGAGGGCGACTTTTTGGTCAATCCCTATGCTGCAATTATCTACACCTTCATAGGCGAAATTAAAAAAGATTTTTTCGAAATCAGTCCATCAAGTGCAGAAGTGGAAAGTATTTTTACAGTGCCACTAAGATTTTTTATGGAGACTGAGCCAAAAACCTACACCATAAATTTAAAGGTCAATAGAAGCGAGGACTTCCCCTACCACTTGATCCCCAATGGCGAAAATTATAAATTTAAAAGGGGAAGGGAAGAAGTACTTTTCTATGATTATAAGGGTCAAATCATCTGGGGCTTTACTGCAAAAATGGCGAGAAGGTTTGTGGAAAGGATAAGCCTTTAGATTTAATAAAATTTTGTACATATAATGTTAAAAAATTTTATTAAGCACAACAAAAGAAAAAATTTTTCACAAAAAATGAAAAATTTAAGGGATTTTTTATAAAAAAGGATAAAAAAGTAAAATAAATTTGTAGCACAAATGTAATATTTCTTTTTCAAGCTCTAAATTTCAAGCTTTAGAGCTTTTTTTATTTTTGTTGGAAAATATATACAAATAATATAAATTTAGAAATGGCTAAATATTAAGACTTAGGACAAGAATTACAAATTGGTTACAAAAAATTGACAAATCAAGTTTTTTCTATTATACTTTTATGAGGTTAGAAGAGGTTACAAAATCGTAACAATATTTACAACTTTGTAACGTTATGGAGGTAATATAGTTGAATAGAAAAAACATTTTTCGAAATGCGAAATTTATTTTGATTGTCCTAGCTCTTGTGTCTGTACTCACAATGGGTTTTAGCACAGCTCTAGGAAATGATGTAGAATTAAATATTAATGGAAAGACAAAGACAGTTTTTACATATGAAAAGACTGTAGGTGACTTCCTAGAAAAGGAAGGCATTGTACTTAAAAATAAGGACCTAGTTAGTCCAAGCCTTGATAAAGCAATTGATAAGGATATGAAGATTGTTATTTCTTCTCCAAAATCTTATCACATTAAAGACGGCAAAAAGACTCTTATAGCTGAAGCAAGTGGTTACACAGTTGCCGATGTTCTTGACAACCTAGACATTAAGTTAAACAAACTTGACAGAGTTTCTCTTCCTCTTGACGAAATTGCAAAAGAGGGCATGGAAATTAAAATTGATAGAGTTGTAGTTGAAAACCTTGAAAACAAAATAGAAATTCCTTTTGAAACAGAAAGTCGCGAAAACAAAGACATGTTTGAAGGAGAAAAAAATGTAATCACTAAAGGCGAAGTTGGACAAAAGACTGAAAGCCTAAAGAACACTTATGTAAATGGCGTTCTTGAAACAACTGAAGTTTTAAAAAGTGAAATCACAAAGGATCCAGTTAAGGAAGTTGTAGAAGTTGGAACTAAAAAGGGAACAGTAGCTCCTAATGGAAAAAATGCAAAAAGAGTAATAGTAATGCAAGCTACAGCTTATGATCCAACAGCTGGCTCAAAAACTGCCATGGGAACTCGTGCAAGAGTTGGCGCAGTTGCCGTTGACCCTAAGGTTATTCCCCTTGGTTCAAAACTTTATATAGAATCAATGGATGGTTTCGCAAGTTATGGATATGCAACAGCAGAAGATACTGGTGGAGCAATTAAGGGCAACAGAATTGATTTATTTTACAACTCAAATGCTGAAGCTAATAGGTTCGGCAGAAGAAATGTAAAAGTTTATGTATTAGACTAATTAAGGTCCTGGCAACAGGACTTTTTTTATTGGGAAATTTTTTGTTTTTAAAAAATTTGTGAGACTTTTACTTAGAACTTGTCGAAAATTTTCACCGAAATTAAAAAGCTAAGAAAAAATAAAATTTTAAAAAATAAAGCTTCACCATTTAAAAGAACTTTTATTTACCTTATAATATATATGAGGATGATTTTATGAAATTAATTGAACATGAACTCGTCGATAGATATATTTATTATTTGCAAAGATACATCCCCTATGACAAGCAAAAGGATGCCAGGGATGATTTTTTAGAAATTTTAAAAGATAGACTTCCCGAAATTTATAGGGAAGATGACATAAAAAAAGAATTAAATAGAATGGGTAATCCCTACGAATTTGCTAGTGCTTATACTGAGGGGGGAAACTTTCTTATAAGTGGCAAGAATTATGAAATTTTTGTCGCCTTCTTGAAGATGCTTTCTGTTTCAGCCCTAATTGGAATAATTTTATTTATTTTCAATTACTTCAACAGATTTGTCAGCGCAAATTTATTTGACCTACTAAAGAGTCTAGTCATTAGCATTTTTATCTTGAGCCTACTTCCCTCATGGATTTGTGAAAAAATTAAGACCAAAAAAATTTTAAAGGCACTTACAGAGGATTGGGACATAGATAATCTTTATGAGACTAAGGATTTTAAAATTGAAAAGTATAAAATTGCACTACACTTAGTGACTTTTTCAATGTATTTTATGCTTCAGACTTATATAATCACTGCCAGCATAAATATTTCCATTGTCACTTACACCTTTATAATGTTTTTATTTTTTATAAATGTGCTTAGTGACAACTTAAAGCTTTCAGAAAACACCATAGTCTCAAAGGTAATGTATCTGGAATACTTTGTAGATATTTTTACAATCATCAGTTTTATTATTATGACAAATCACTTTATTCCAAAGGTATTTATCATAAAGGTAATAATGCTAATGAGCCTAATTAATTTAATTTTAAACACTTACAATATTTCTAAGAGCAAAAATATTTTGTTATCGCGAAAAAAGAGAAAGAAAAATAAGTACAAGAGAAGAAATAAAAAAGACAGAGAAAACTCTTAGAGTCTCCCTGTCTTTTTTTCTTTAAATAAATATTATGCTAGGTTTTCCTTTAAATATTTAATAATATCTAGTGATTCATAAAGAGGCTCTTCACCAATGAATAGACATGGCACTTGTTTTTTGCCACCCTTTTCAATTAAATACTCTCGAGCTTCCTTGTCCTTGTCGATATTTTTTATTTCTACAGAGTCAATGCCATTATCTGCCATAAAGGATTCAACTTTTTTGCAGAAAGGACAAACTGTTCCTACATAAAGTGTTAATTTTTCCATAATATCCCTCCAAAATAGATTTACCCAATTAATGGCAAAGAAAACAAGGGCAGTATTTAAAAAACAGCCATTTTTTGATATAATAACATAGATTCGAGGTGATATTGTGGGATTTTTTGACAGTCTCGATGGCAATGTAGATGAAATTATGGAAAATTTAAACTATTTGAAGAAAAAAATTGTAAGTGAATCACAGGAAATTAAGAAGACGGCAAGGCTAAAGTACGAAATTTTAAATGAAGAGAGAAAGTTATCTGAACTCTTTGAAACCCTTGGTCGCCATGAATATAATCTTTTAAAGGGTCTTCAGTCAGAGCTTGATGTTGACGAGACCTTGAGAGAAATTGAAAGGCACAGTGCAAGGATCTCTTCCCTAAAAATGGGTCTTGATACAAGAGACAGTTCAGGTCTTATTTTTACAAGTGATTCTGAAAGTAAGCTAGATAAAAATTTCGGCGAAGATGACTTTTCTGGACTTTATATTGAAAAAGATTTTGGAAAAGAAAATAATTCAAAAAGTGATGAGGGATCCATAATTTTTATAGAAGAAGATGAAGATGAAAATAGATAAAAAATTTATTGATATAGATGGAATTAAAACTGCATATATTAAGAGAGAGGGCGGCGACAAAGTGGCTGTAATTCTCCACGGATGGGGCGCATATATTGAATCAATTATGCCGATTTTTAATGCCATTCCAGAATCCTACACAGTCTATGCCTATGATGCGCCAGGCTTTGGCGATTCTGATAACCCAAAAGAAGTCATGGGGACCTACGATTATTATGAATTTCTCTTAAAATTTTTGGAGATCTTTAAGATAAAGAAGGCGACCTTTATCGGTCACTCCTTTGGTGGCAAGACATTAACCATTCTAGGGGCAAGAAATGTGGACTTAATAGACAAGCTTGTAATAATTGATGCATCGGGAGTTCTTCCCAAGAGAAAGCTTTCTTATTACACCAAGGTCTACTCCTTTAAGGCGGCAAAAAAATTATATATGCTGACTCACGGTAACAATGAAGAAGCCTTGGAAAAGTTTTACAAAAATCGCGGCTCTGACGACTATCAGGCAGCAGATGGAATTATGCGCAAGTGCTTCGTAAAAGTTGTAAATGAATCTACAAGAGAAGAGTTTAAAAACATTGAGGCAGAGACCCTTCTCATTTGGGGCGATAAGGACGAGGCAACGCCGCTTTACATGGGTAAGATTTTTGAAGAAGAGATAAAAAATTCTGGACTTGTGGTCTTAGAAGATGCAGGTCACTATTCTTACCTAGACAAGTTTTCGCAATTTAGCGCAGTTATTAATTCATTTTTAGATTAGGAGATTTACATGGAATATTTTTTGGCGAGATTACCAATTTACTTAATAGATTTTGTAGTTATTTGCCTGGCCCTATATTATTCTCTAATTAGGAGCAATTTTCCCATTCACATGCTTCAATTAGAGGGCTACGACAATGATGAATACAAGACATTTTTAAAAAACAACAGGGAAAAGATGAATAAGCTTGTCTATAAGCCTGAGAAAAATCAAAAGACACCCATAGTTTGGACTGACAGGGCAAAGAGACTTTTAAAGAAGCATAAGCTTGTAAATGACCTTACTTTTATTCTTATAGTAATTATTTCACTGGTCCTATTTGATATAACAAAGTCCTATGTCATTTCAGGTCTTGCGACTTTAGTCCTTTCCTTTTTGACATATTTCTACCAATACAGACTTTTGATACTTTCTAACAAGTGGGCAAAGCCTACTGAAGATAAGATAAACATGGGCTTTTACACTTCTGCCCAAGAAAAAATAAAAAAATTCAAAAAAGAAAATGACTTAAAGGTCCTTGGCATAACAGGTTCCTTTGGCAAGACTTCTGTAAAATTTATATCTGACACAATTTTATCTGAGGGACTAAGGGTCAAGAACACGCCATCTTCCTTTAACACACCTATGGGCCTTTCAAAAATTATAAATAACGAGCTTGAAAGTGACAGGGAAGTTTTTATTGCAGAGCTTGGCGCCAAGGTTCCAGGAGAAATCCACGAAGTTGCACAGCTTGTCCAACCAGACATTGGAATAATTACAGCTATTGGACCAACTCACATGCACCTCTTTAAGACAATCGAAAACATTCAAAAGACTAAGTACGAGTTAATCGAGGACTTGCCTGAAGATGGAATTGCAATTTTTAACTACGACAACGACTATGTGAAGCCCCTTGCAGACAAGACTAAAAAGAAAACCTATAGGTACGGCACAAGAGATTTTGACAAGCTAGATGTCTATGCCCATGAAATAAAAGTAAATGAGGAAGGATCCGAATTTACCCTACACATTATAGATGTGGGAGAAATTAAATGCGAGACTAGGCTTCTTGGAGTCCACAATATTTCAAACCTACTTGCGGCAGCAACTGCAGCCCATGTCCTTGGACTTAGCCTCGAAGAAATTCAAAGGGGAATAAAAAAAGTTGAGCCAGTGGAACACAGGCTTTCACTTATACCATCAACTAATGGCACAATAATAATTGATGATGCCTTTAATTCAAATCCTGTAGGCTTTAGGGCAGCTCTTGATGTCCTTAGAGAATTTAAGGACCACAGAAAAATTATTATTACGCCGGGCATGGTTGAACTTGGCGACATGGAAGAAGAAGAAAATAGAAAAATAGGCGAAGTCATGGCAGATGTCATAAATTTTCCAATTTTAGTTGGGAAAAAGAGAACTATGCCGATTTACCAGGGCTTAAAAAATAAAAATTTTAATGAAGATAATATTTATAGAGTGTCTTCACTAGCAGAAGCTACTGAAGTCTTAGCAAAGATTTCCTTGCCGGGAGATGTCGTTCTCTTTGAAAATGACCTACCTGACAACTACAATGAGGAGTGAAAAAATGGAAAATATAGGAGTAATCTTCGGAGGAAGATCCGTTGAACACGAAGTTTCTGTTATAACAGGAATGCAAATTATTGAAAATATGGATAAGACTAAGTACAATCCTATTCCAATTTATATTACAAAGAGCGGCAAATTTCTCTCTGGCGAAAGTTTAAAAAACTTTAAAGCCTACAAGAACCAAGACTTTCACGATGGAGTTGAAGTTTTCTTTAAGCCAATTTATGGCGACAGAAATCTTTACTGCGTGAAACACAATGACAAGAAATTATTTAAGGCAGAATATGATTCTGTAGAAGTTTTTGAAAAAATTGACGCAATATTTTTTGCCCTTCATGGAACATTTGGCGAAGATGGATGTACTCAAGGACTTTTTGAACTTATGGGGATGCCTTACACTGGCTGTGGTGTAATGTCTGCTGCTGTGGGCATGGACAAGGTTGTAATGAGAAAAGTTTTTGAATCAGAAAATATCCCCATGACGAAATACAAGTATTTTTACAAAGATGAGCTCAAAAATTTACAAAATATTGTTGAAAAGTGCAAGGATTTGAAATATCCTCTATTTGTAAAGCCAGCAAATTTAGGTTCCTCTATTGGAATTTCAAGAGTGGAAAATGCTCTTGACCTTTCAAAGGCCCTTGAAGTTGCTGCCCATTACGACAGAAAATTAATCGTGGAAGAAGCAGTGGTAAACCCAAGAGAAATAAATGTGGCAGTCCTAGGTTATGAAGATGATTTAAAAGTTTCTGCAGCAGAAGAACCTCTTGGCTTTAAAGATCTTTTAAAGTATGAAGACAAGTATGTTTCTGGCTCAAAGGGAGCAAAATCTTCACAAAAGCATCAAAACAAAAAGCTTCCAGCTGACCTCACACCAGAACTTGAAAAAGAAATTAAAGACCTTGCTAAGAAAAGTTTTAGGGCAATTGACGGAGCAGGCGTTGCAAGAATTGACTTTTTAGTTGATGGCGATATGGCTTATGTAAATGAAATCAACACTCTTCCAGGTTCCATTGCCTTTTACCTCTATGAAGTAGAGGGCTTAAAGATTAAGGATTTAATCACAAGATTAATTGAACTTGGCCATGAAAGACACAGTGAAAGGGCAGAAAACAGCTATTCCATCGATTCAAACTTATTTAATATGACAAGTTATGGAGCAAAGATTTAATGATTAAAGAAAAGATTTTAGAAATTATCGAAAAGACAAAACCAAGGTCAAAAGAGGAACTCCTTAAATTATTTAAAATTAAAAATAAAGAAAAGAAGCAGTTTTTGAAAATAATTGATGAACTAGAAAATGAGGGACTTATTTTTGAAGACAGCAGAAAAAAATATAGATTTGTAGACAATGACAAATTCTTTTATGGGAAACTTCAAACAAATGCCAAGGGTTTTGGATTTTTGATTACTGAAAATCTTGACGAAGACATTTATATATCAAAAAATAATTTAAACTTCGCACTAAATGGCGACGAAGTCATTGTGAGAAGGTATAAAGATTCCTTTGGCGACAAGCCAGAGGGCAAGGTCCTTGCCATAGTAAAGAGGGTGAACACAAAATTTGTGGGCATCTTTCAAGACAAGAGGGACTTTGGTTTTGTAATCACTGACGAGAGCAAAATGGCAATGGACATCTACATTCCAAAGAAAAAAATTAATGGAGCAAGAAATGGTCAAAAGGTAGTTGTAAAAATCGAGAAGTGGCCAGAGGCAAATAAAAAACCAGAAGGACGCGTCCTAGAAATTTTAGGTTATCCTGATGATCCTCATGTGGACATAATGTCTGTGGCAGCAGGTCTTGACCTACCCATGGAATTTAACAGGGCAGCCCTAGCTGAGGCAAAGAGCCTGCCACAAGAGGTTTCTGCTGATGATATAAAGGGAAGACGGGACTTTAGAGAGTTACTTACTTTTACAATTGACGGGGCAGACTCAAAGGACTTTGACGATGCCATCTCTCTTGAAATTTCTAAGAAGGGCAATTACCTTTTAGGCGTTCACATTGCCGATGTGGCACACTATGTAGAAGAGTTTGGCGCTCTTGACGAAGAGGCCTTCAAGAGGGGCAACTCAGTTTATTTGTTAAACAAGGTAATACCCATGCTACCCTTTGAACTTTCCAATGGTATATGCTCCCTTAATGAGGGTCTAGATAGGCTTACCCTATCAGTTATGGCAGAGATAAATAAAGAGGGCGATGTTGTAAAATATGACATCTGTGAATCTGTTATAAATTCAAGTAAAAGGCTGGTCTACGAAAATGTGTCTGACTACTTGGAAAAGGGAATTCATCACGAATCTCTAGTGGGACTGGAAAAAACACTGGACAAGATGTATGAGCTCTCAAAAATTTTGCAAAAGAAGAGAGAAGAGGGCGGCGCCATTGACTTTGACATACCAGAAGTTGTAATTGAAGTTGACGATAGAGGTTGGCCACAAAATATTCACAAGAGAGACAGAAGATCAGCAAACAAACTCATAGAAGACTTTATGCTTACAGCCAATGTCTGCGTGGCAAGGGAATATTTTTTCAAGCACATTCCTTTCTTATATAGAATTCACGAAAGACCTAAGGAAGAAAAAATTTCTGAACTTAATAGCTACCTAAGACCTCTTGGTTACATGATTAACTTTGACGAAAAAGTTCAGCCAAAAGATGTACAAAAGGTTCTTGAAAAGGCAAAGGGCTCTAAGGAAGAGATGTTTATCTCAACTATGACCCTACGCTCTATGACAAAGGCAAGGTATTCTGAAATAAATGACATTCACTTTGGCCTAGCCTTTGATTATTATTCACACTTCACATCTCCCATAAGAAGATATGCTGACCTTACAATTCACAGAATTATAAAAAAATACCTAAAGGGCAAACTCTCAGGTGGAGAAATTAAAAATTTAAAGGTCATCTTGCCAGAGATAGCAGAGCAAGTTTCCAGGACAGAAAAAATTGCTCAGGAGGCAGAAAGACAAGTCCAAGACATAAAAATGGCAGAGTACATGTCAGAGCGTCTTGGAGAAAGATACACTGGCAGGGTCTCTAGCATCACAAGCTTTGGAATTTTTGTGGAACTAGACAATTTAGTAGAAGGCCTTGTAAGCTACAGGTCCATGGAAGGCTACTACGAATTTGATGTGGACCACTACAAGGCTGTGGACTATGAGACAAAAAATGAGTTCCACATAGGCGACCAAGTAGAGATCCAAGTTGTAAGCGTGGACTTAAATATGGGAAATATTGATTTTAAATTAGTAGGTGATGAAGATGAGTAAAGAAAAAGACAATGCAATAGCTAATAACAAAAAGGCGAGCCATCTTTATTTTATCGAGGACACTTATGAAGCTGGCATAGAACTTTTTGGAACAGAAGTTAAGTCAATTAGAGCAGGTCAGGTAAATATAAAAGATTCCTACTGCGACATAAATAAGGGCGAAATCTTCGTCTACGGCATGCACATCTCTCCTTATGAGCAGGGAAATATACACAATGTTGACCCCATGAGGAAGAGAAAACTTTTGATGCACAAAAATGAAATTCTCCGCTTGGAAAAAGTTAAGACCCAAGATGGCTACACAATTATTCCCCTAAAGGTTTACCTAACTCGTGGAAAGGTAAAGGTCTTAATTGCCAAGGCAAGGGGTAAAAAACTTTGGGACAAGAGGGAGACAATGAAGAAAAAAGAAGTGGACAAAAAACTTCGCCAGGCTACAATGTATTAAAAATTAAAAATAAAATTTATTAGAGAACGCTCAGTCATGGGCGTTTTTATTTTGTATTTAAAATCAAAGGAATTTTATTGACATAGAAAAATAATGATGATAAAATTCTATTTAGACAATAATCTAAATAGAAAGGGGTTTTAATTGTGAAAAAATTCTTAAAATTATTTTTGCTAGGAATGATATGTTTTGTATTGTCACAGCTATGCCTTCGATTACCTCTTTTGAAATTATTAAACAACAACTTATGGCTCAACAACTTTCAGAGTCTTTATCCACTATTATATGGATTTTTAATCACACTGAGTGCTGGACTTTTTGAAGAGGGTGGAAGATTTATTTTTAAGGATAAATTTTTAAAAGAAAGTAATAGCAAGTCAGATGCAATTATTTTTGGGTTAGGTCATGGAATTATAGAAGTAATATTTGTTCTTATTGTGAGTTCTAGCAGTCTAAACCTTATGACTAGGTCTGATATTTTTTTAGGATTATATGAAAGATTGTTAGCGGTGATTTTTCATATTGGTATGACTTTATTAATATGGCTTGGATTTAATAGAATGGAAAAATACAGATATTTAATTCTAGCGATTTTTTTACATGGTTTTTTTGATTATTTTATAATATTAAAGAATATTTTTGGATTTAGTAATTTGATTTTGTACGGAAGTTGGACTTTACTTTGTATATTTATCTTAATTTTCATTTTTAAAATTAATTTAGGAGGGAATAGAAATGAAAAAATTTAAAATTATAACTTTAACAGCTATTGTATTACTTTTGGTTGCCTGCGGTTCTAAGACTAAAAAAATGTCAGATGAGGATTTTAATAAGTATCAAAAAAAATCTCAAGCTGCCATAAGTTTAGTCAATGAGAGAAAAACAGATGAATTTATTGATTTAACAGAAAAATCATTAGGATTTAAAAAAGAAATTTTGGAAGAAGCCTATAAAAATCTTGATGAAAATGGGAAATTTGTAGAATTCGGTGACGCTAAGGGGATCTATGAAGAGGATAAAAATTCGGGCTCAACTTATTCGACTATTTTACAAAAGGTCAAGTATGAAAAAAAGGATGTTCTTTTTAGGGTAAGTTTTAATAAGGATGATAAAATAGTTGGAATATTTTTCAAGTAAATGTAATAAAATTATTTAAAAACGCTCAGTCATGGGCGTTTTTTTAAATTTAAAGTATAGGGAAATTTTGATATAATAGCATCAGGTGATACTATGGCTTTTATTGAAGTTAAAAATCTTTCCAAGGTCTACAATATTGGCGAGAGATCTGTAATGGCTAACGATAAATTAAATTTTGAAATAGAAAAAAATGAATTTGCAATAATTCTCGGCGCATCTGGTGCTGGAAAGTCAACTTTTTTAAATATTCTTGGCGGCATGGACACTGCTTCTGGTGGCGAACTCTTTGTTGATGGCAAAAACATTGTCTCCTTTAATGAGAGGGAGCTTACAGATTACAGAAGGTATGACATGGGCTTTGTCTTTCAATTTTACAATCTCATTCCAAACTTGACGGCTCTTGAAAATGTAGAGCTTGCCACACAAATTGTAAAGAAGGCAAAGGATCCAGTGGAAGTTTTAAAATCTGTGGGACTTGGCGAGAGAATGGACAACTTCCCATCACAATTATCTGGTGGCGAACAGCAGAGGGTATCCATTGCTCGTGCAATTGCAAAGAATCCAAAACTTCTCCTTTGCGACGAGCCAACGGGAGCTCTTGACTATAACACAGGCAAGCAAATTTTAAAGCTCTTGCAAGATTTAACTAGGACAACAGACACTACAGTGGTTTTAATTACTCACAATTCGGCAATAAAAAATTCTGCAGATAGATTAATTGAGATTTCAGATGCAAGGGTAAAGGATGTTTTTATCAACAAAAATCCAAGGGATATTATGGAAATAGAATGGTAGGTGCAGGGTGAAAGCTTGCGAAAAAGATAATTTTAGAGAGATAAAAAATTCTCTTCCGAGATTTATATCTATTTTAATAATTGTCTTTCTAGGTGTTTTTGTATTAATTGGCTTGCTCTCTACTGGGCAAGTTATGCGAAACACCCTTGATAATAAAATAAAAAAACTAAATCAAGAGGACCTAAAAATTTCTGTGCCTATTGGTCTGGAAGATAAAGACAAGGCTATTATCGAGGACCAAGAGGACATATCTGAGCTTGAATACGGCTTTGACAAGGATGTCTTCCTAGTGGGAGATTCTATTGTCATAAAAGTCTTGAATATGCCCTATGAAATTTCTAAGCCAGAAATTGTTGAGGGAAGAAGTATAAAGAGTCCTGATGAAATTGTCCTGGACTCCAGAATGAAAAATGATGGCAAAAAAATTGGCGACATCATTTCCTTTAAGGAGGACAATGACGACGATGATGACAATGACTTAAAGAGGCTTTCCTATAAGGTTGTTGGCTTTGCAAATTCTCTTGACTTCATTCAAGACAAGAACGGAACTTATTCTGAAAGGGGTTATGGAAAAATTTCTTATTTCGCCTACATTGACGATGGAAACTTTTCTGGGGAGCCAACTCTTGCCAAGCTAAAATTTTTGGGCACAGAGGGTCTTGTGACTTCTGACAAGGAATATGTAAACTACATGAACAAGAAGACTCGCGCCCTAAAGATCGATTTAAAAAATAGACCTAAGGAGAGACTTTTATCCATACAAGATGAAATTTCTGGCAAGATAGTAGATGCTGAAGACAAGATTACTGATGCAGAGGACAAGCTCACGGATGCAAAGGATAAACTTGTCAAGGGTCGTAAGGACTTAAACAAGGGCAAAAAGGATTATCAAGAGGGTCTAGACAAGTACAACAAGGAAAAAAGTGATGCAGAGTCTGAAATTTCAAAAAATAGAGACAAGCTTTACAAGGCATCTGTGGAAATTGACGACGGCGAGAGAAAGCTCATTGACGGCTACGAAAAGTTAAGGGATGGCAAGAAAAAGCTTGATGATGCAAAAGTTGAATTGGATTCTGGAAGGGAACAACTGGCTGAAGGCAAGGAAAAGTACCAAAAGGGCCTTGGTCAGGCTGAAGCATCAGAAAAGGCCCTAAAAGAGGGGGAAGACAAGCTCCTTGAAGGCAGAAAAAAATTAGACGATGGCTGGCAAAAGATTGAAGATTCTAAGGCGAAGCTTGCTGAAGGAATGAAAAAATATGAGGAAGGCGAAAGGGAATACGACAGCGGCAAAAAACAGCTTGAAGCAGGCAAAGAGGAGCTAGTGAGTAAAATGGGCGCCACTTCCTATGAAGATGCAGTGGAAAAAATTTATGCCCTAGATAAAATTTTGGACAGTGCCAGTGAAATTTTAAATAAACTTCCCACTATTGAAAGTGAAATTGCAAGTACAAAGGCACAGATAGACCAAGTTGATGGTGGACTTGGGCAAGTTGAGGCTGAAATTGCAAGTACAAATGCGGCTCTCAATGATCCAAATTTATCAGATGATGACAGAATAAAACTTGAGGCTAAACTTCAAGGCTTAGAGGCACAAAGGGCAGAACTTCAAAAAAATAAGGAAGCCCTAAATAAAAAGTTAGAATTTTTAAATAATTCCAAGGCTGAAATTGACAAGGCTCTTGAGGAAATAAATAAGGAAGTGCCAGGGGGAATCACTGGAAGCTTAGATGACTTAAAAGCCAAGGTCAAGGTTGGCAAGGCTGGCATTGAAAAAATAAATGAAAGCGAGAAAAAATTAGTAGGGGCAAGGGCAACTCTTGATGCAAGTAAGCTGCAACTTGAAGAGGGCAAAAAGCAGCTTGAAGAGGGAATTGCTGAAGCCGAAAAGGGCGAAGAGGAATACGCAAAAAATAAGGATGAAATAGAAAAGAATAAGAGGAAACTCCGAGACGCCAAGGAAGAACTTAATAAGGCTAAGAAGAAACTTGACGAGTCTCAAGAAAAACTAGACAAGGGAAGTGCCGACTACGAAAGTGGCAAGAAGGAGTACGAGGAAAAGTACGACCAATATGTAGAGGGCAGAGAGAAACTATCAAGAGCCAAGGAAAAATATTTGTCTGGAACTGATGAACTCCAAAGAGGAGAGGAAAGGCTTGATAAGGAGCTAAAGACTGGCATGGACAAGTTAGACGATGCCAAGGGCAAGCTCTACAAGGCGGAGAAAGACTTGAAAAAAGGCGAAAGAGAATTCAGCGACAAGTCCAAGGAGGCTGAAGAAAAAATTTATGACGCAAGAGAAAAAATTGTCGACGGAAGAAAGTATCTTAGCCTAATAAAACAACCTCGCTACAAGATTACAGCTAGACACCTTTCGGGTGACATCAACACCTACTTGGACTATGCAAAGAGAGTGGACGGTCTATCCTTTATCTTCCCAATATTTTTCTTTGCCATAGCACTTTTAGTATGCTTCACGACAATGACGAGAATGGTTGACGAAAATAGAGTGGTCATTGGAACCTACAAGGCTCTGGGCTACACCAATAGAGAAATTCGGAGAAAATTTTTCCTATATGGCACGCTGGCATCAATAATTGGTGGAAGTCTTGGCGCCATAACTGGGTCTTATTTATTGACCTACATCATAGGCAATGCCTATTCAACAAAGACGATTTTCCAGGACCACTTGATTATAAATGCCTTTCCACTTAGGATAATTTTTGCCATAGCCATTGGATTTATATTTACAACAGTTGCGGCAATAATTACTGTCAACAAAAACCTAAAGGAAAAGACAGCCTACCTTCTTCGAGGGAAAGCACCTTCCAAGGGCAACAGAATAATGCTGGAAAAAATTCCTTTCATCTGGAACAGGATGAGCTTTTTGTCCAAGGTAACGGCGAGAAATTTATTCTTGTCAAAGAAGAGAATGTTCATGACAGTAGTTGGCGTCATGGGCTGCGCGGCGCTACTTGTTTTGGGCTTTGGAATATCAGAATCCGTAAAAGATGTAGAAACTTTGCAGTTTAAAGAAATTTTAAAATACGACCTTTCAGTATTATATGACAGTAAGTTTGACGAAGATGCCTATGGAGATTACAGAAGGGAAATTGACGGTAAAAATTTAGAGTACACAAAGACCTATGAAGAATTATTCACAGTAGACTACGATGAGATCGACCAAGTTGTAAATGTAATTGTGCCAGAGGACAGGGAAGAATTTAAAAACTATGTGGCTCTTAGGAACAAGGACGGGGGCGAAGAACTTGAGCTTTCCAAGAGAGGGGTAATAATAACAGAAAAACTTTCCAAGCTTAAAAAATTAAAGGTTGGGGACCCACTTGAACTTAGAGATGTCTATGGCAACGAATTTGAAGTTGAAGTAGCTGGCATAACAGAATTTTACATCGGCCACAATGTCTACATGGATAAAGACTATTTTGAAAAAGTGACGGGCTCAGACTTTGTGGCAAACACAGACTTAATAAAGGCGCCTCAAAACTTTGACAAGGACAAATTTACAAAGACCACAATAGAAAACAAGGCAGTCTTTAACATTACCAACATCGACGACCTAAAGGACATCTTAAATAAATTTTTATTCTCAATAACAAAGGTTGAAATAATAATTTTAATGGTGACGACAATATTAGAAGTTGTAGTCCTCTACAACCTAACAAATATTAATATCGAAGAGAGAATAAGAGAAGTCTCAACCATAAAAGTCCTGGGCTTTTATCCAAAGGAGACCACATCCTACATCTATAAGGAAACTTACATCCTTGCCCTTATTGGAATATTAATAGGACTGGTAGTTGGAAAAATTTTGCACTACTCAGTCTTACAAATAGTAGTGCCCTTTATGGCAATGTTGCCAGAAGACTTGACGGCAAGACCTTTTATACTGGCAGGCATAATCACAGCCTTTATAAACACACTAATAATGATAATATTCCACTTTAGGATAAAAAAGATTAACGCCCTTGATGCACTAAAATCAAATGAATAAAATTTGACCGAAGGATAAAATCTTCGGTCTTTTTTTAACTTCAATTATAAAAGGACTGATAAAAATTAAAGATAAAAGAAAATTTTAGCCTTTAAATTATAGTAAATTAAAAAATAAAGAGGTCACTTTACCTTGCAAGTGTATATACACTTGGCTTGTCTCATCATCTTCTTTGTAATATAATTTTATTTAAAATTTATTAGGAGATTGGATAAAATTGGAAAATTTAGAAAAGTTAAACTTTGATGAAAAAGTGAAAATCTTAAAAAAATTAAAGGAAGAAAAGGATGCAGTTATTCTTGCTCATTATTATGTAAATGAGGATATACAAGCTATAGCTGATTACATAGGAGATTCTTTTTTCCTATCTCAAAAGGCAACTGAGTTAAAGGAAAAGACAATAGTCATGGCTGGGGTTTACTTCATGGGCGAAAGTGTAAAAATTTTAAATCCAAGCAAAAATGTATTGATGCCAGATCTTGGAGCAGATTGTCCTATGGCACACATGGTAAGTGTAGAAAAAATTAAAGAGATGAGAGCAAAGTATGATGATTTAGCAGTTGTAACCTATATAAACTCCACTGCTGAAATTAAAGCTTATTCAGATATTTGTGTAACATCTTCAAATGCTGCAAAAATTGTAAATCAATTAAAGGAAAAAAATATATTTTTTGTTCCAGATAAAAATCTTGGCGACTACATAAAAAAATCATTGCCTGATAAAAATGTTATTTTAAATGATGGTTACTGCCCAGTTCACGATGAAATTGACCTTGATGATGTTAGAGCTTTTAAGGGCAAGGTAAAAATTTTAGCTCATCCTGAATGTAGAAGAGAAGTCTTAGACCTTGCTGACTTTATAGGTTCTACAAAGGCTATTATTAAAGAAGCTGGAAAATATGACGATGTACTAGTTGTTACAGAGGAAGGAATTTTTACTGAGCTAAAGAAAAAATATCCAAATATTAATTTTAGAAAATTGAGAAAAAGTCCAATTTGTAATGACATGAAAAAATTAAATATTGATAAAGTCATTAGGGTAATTGAAAACAATGAAAATCAAGTTGAGGTAGATAAAGAAATTAGAGAGAAAGCTTTAATTCCTCTAAAGAGAATGTTGGAGCTAGGTGCATAAGATGAAAAAATATGATATTTTAATAATTGGCTCTGGGCTAGCAGGCGTTAGCACAGCCTTAGAGTTAAGTAAAAATTATAAAATTGCCCTAGTAACTAAGAAAAAGTTAGAAGATTCAAATTCATATCTGGCTCAAGGTGGCATAAATGTCCTAAAGGATAAGTCTGACAGAAAAACTTTTATTGAAGACACATTAAAGGCAGGTCACTACAAAAATAACTTGCAAGCTGTGGAAAAAATGGTAGATATGTCCCAAGCTGCAATAAATTTTTTACTTGACCTTGGAGTTGAATTTACAAAGAAGAATGGAGACTTTGATTATGCAAGAGAAGGCGGTCATTCGATAGCCAGAGGTCTTCACATAGATGATGAAATTGGCAAGGGGATTTTAGATGTCCTTTATAAAAGGCTTAGGGAAAGAGCTAATATAGAAATATTTGAAGACACTCCTATTGTTGATTTAATTGTAAATAAGGGCAAGTGCTATGGCGCAAGGTCTTTAGATAAAATTTTTATTTCTACAAATGTTGTTCTTGCAACTGGTGGACTAGGCGGACTTTTTGATAGGAGCACAAATTTCCCTCATATATGTGGTGATGGATATGCCATGGCTATAAAAAATGGTGTCAAGTTAAAGGATATTTCCTACATTCAGTTTCATCCAACTTCCCTATATGAAGAAGGGGCAGAGAGACAATTTTTGATTTCTGAATCTGCAAGAGGTGAGGGCGCTCTCCTATTAAACCACAAAAAGGAGAGATTCACCGACGAAATGAAGCCTAGAGACATTGTGGCAAAGGCAATATTAAGGGAAATGAAAAAAGAAAAGGTAGACTTTGAATACTTGTCCATGAAACCACTAGGTGAAGACAAAATTCCAAAGAGATTTCCAATGATATTTAAGGAATTAAAAGATAGGCAAATAGATGCAAGATATGAAAATATTCCCGTTGTTCCATGTCAACACTAC
The DNA here is from genome assembly GCF_040096015.1 of Peptoniphilus hominis (ex Hitch et al. 2025). Lineage (NCBI taxonomy): Bacteria > Bacillati > Bacillota > Tissierellia > Tissierellales > Peptoniphilaceae > Peptoniphilus > Peptoniphilus hominis (ex Hitch et al. 2025). The sequence continues at coordinate 44,895 of NZ_JBBMFO010000014.1, forward strand.
ACTATGGGCGGCATAGAATGTGATATTAAGGGAAGAACTAATATAGAGGGACTCTTCGCAGTTGGAGAAGCAGGAAATGTTGGTATTCATGGCTCCAATAGACTTGCCTGCAACTCACTTTTAGAGTGTGTAGTTTTTGGAAGACTTTTGGCAGATTACTTAAATGAAAATAAACTTGAAGATAGAAAAATAGATTTTCAAATTGATGCTGGAAAGATTGATAAAGAAAAAGATCGTGTTATTATTTTTGAAAGGATAAGAGAAGATGAGAGAGCTAAAGCCAATAGTGATTGATAAGTATATTATTTCTGCTCTAAGAGAAGACATGACTAGTGGCGACATCACTACAGATGCAATTTTAAAAGATGAAGAGGGAGAAGTAAGTTTAATCTCAAAGGATAGGGGAATTATTGCAGGTCTTGATGTATTTAAGCGAGTCTTTGAAATATTAGATGAAGATGCAAGCTTTGAATTTAATTTTTCTGATGGCGATGAGGTAAATAATTCTGACTTAGTGGGGACAATAAGGGCAAAAGCTAGGGCAATCTTAGAAGGCGAAAGGACTGCCCTAAATTATTTGCAAAGGATGAGCGGTATTGCCACTTATACTAAAAAAATGGTAGATTCCCTTAATAGTGACTCTGTAAAAATTTTAGACACTAGAAAGACTACACCAGGCATGAGAATTTTGGAAAAATATGCAGTAACTCTTGGCGGGGCCTACAATCACAGATATAATTTATCTGACGGAATTATGATAAAGGACAATCACATAGATGCTGCTGGTGGAATAAAAAATGCCATAGAAAAAGTAAGAAGCCTAAATCCCTTTGTCAAAAAAATTGAAGTTGAAGTAGAAAATTTAGATGAAGTGAAAGAAGCATTAGAAGCTAAAGCTGATATAATTATGTTAGACAACATGAATATAGAAGAAATAAAAGAAGCCGCTAAGCTTATTGATAAGAGGGCAATAATCGAGTGCTCAGGAAATATTAGCCTTGAAAATATTAATGACTATAAAGATTTAGACATTGATTATATTTCATCTGGTGCCATAACTTACCAGGCAGGAGTCCTAGACTTATCCATGAAAAATTTAAAAATCTATTGAGGAAGATATGAAGGAACCAAAAACACGAAGAGATGACCTATTAAAATTTTTATATGACAATCAAAAGCCAATATCAGGAGAAAAGTTGGCAGAAAAATTTGATGTAACTAGGCAAGTAATAGTGCAAGATATAGCCATACTTCGAGCTAGTGGAAAGGATATTGTTTCAACTAATAGGGGTTACTATTTAAACGAAGAGAGAACTCAAAAAGTTTTTAAAGTTAAACACAGCGATAAAGATATAAATAAAGAATTAAATGCCATTGTAGACCTTGGCGGAAGAGTGAAAGATGTAATAGTTCACCACAAGGTTTATGGAGAAATAAAAAAGGATTTAAACTGCTCCTCTAGGCGAGATGTAAAAATATTTTTAGAAAAAATGAAGGAAGAAAAGTCAAAGCCCTTAGATGTACTTACTGGTGGAGTTCACTTCCACACAGTTGTTAGTGAAAATGAAGAAGTTATTGAAGAAATTGAACTTGTCTTAAAGGAACTTGGATTTTTAATAGAGGAATAAAAATATGCTTTTCTCTCAGTAAAGGCAATATAAAAAATTTAAAAACTAAACTTATTAAGAAAGCGCAAGATATATGTCTTGTGCTTTTTTGTTTTTAAAAGTTATTTTAGACTAGTTTAAAACATTTTGATTACAAGGTTTTTATTTAAATATTTATATAAATATCTCATAGAGCAAAAAGTATTTAATGACAAATAAATATTGTTAAAAAGCTATAAAAAGTCTGTTAGATTTTATAAATATAAACTGATATTATTATGCTGAAAAGAAAAAGTTTATTCAATTATATTTTTAAGAATAAGTAGAGTTTAATTGATTTTATGGAGAAGAATTATAGCTATTAAAAAAGGAGAAATCAGTTTGAAATACAGAGTTGTTTTAGCAGGTAAATATCCGCAAGGGACCTTTGAAAGATTAAAAGCTGCACTAAATAGAGATTCTTTTGATTTTGTGAAAGTAGAAAATGAAGAAGAATATAATTCAATGAAAGATGCTGATATTCTTATATTAAGAGTTTTTAAAGCACCTAGAAAAATTATAGATAATAATAAAAATTTAAAAATTATTATGCGATGGGGAGCGGGCTATGATTCGGTCGATGTGGATTATGCAAGCAAAAAAGGAATCATAGTGACTAATACTCCTGGAGCGAATGCTTATTCTGTTGCAGAATTAACAATAATGTTAATGCTTGCAGTTGGCAGAAAATTATTATCTCATCAGGAATGTCTTAAAAATGGAATATGGAGTAAAAACACATTTATAAATGAATCTTATTCATTAAATAATAAGACTTTAGGTATTATTGGAGCAGGAAATATCGGAAGAAGAGTAGCTAAGTATGCTCAAGTTTTTGGAGCAAAGACGCAATACTATGATGAATATAGGTTAAGCCGAGATCAAGAAAAAATTTATAATTTAGAATTTAAAAATTTTGAAGAAATAATAAAAACATCAGATATTGTAACTTTACATGTTCCATTAACAAAAAACAACTTTCATTTAATTGGAAAAGATGAAATTAATATTATGAAAAAAGGAGCTATATTAATTAATACATCTAGAGGTGGGTTAATTGATGATATGGAATTATTAAAAGCTGTTACTTCAGGTAAATTACTAGGTGCTGGTTTAGATGTTGTTGAAAATGAGCCATTAGACAAGAACGATGAACTTTTAAAAAACTCTAATATAATAGTAACACCTCATATTGGCGGAGGAACGGCTGATATAAGTGATGTAATAATCCCGATGATTTCAGAAGATATTATTAATTTTATAGAAGGTGTAAAAATAAATCATATCGTAAATAAGGAACTTTTCAATTAATAAGATTTAATTTTATTAAAAATCCCATCAAGAAATTATATGTACCCTCTTTACTGGACAAACCAGTAAGGAGGGTATTTTTATGAAATATAGTTATGAATTTAAAAAAGAA
>NZ_JBBMFO010000015.1:0-46662 GCF_040096015.1 Peptoniphilus hominis (ex Hitch et al. 2025)
TCGTTATTAACATTTTACACGAAGTTAGTATGAGTTTTTATTTTTTATTTGTGTCGCATTTAATTTTACAACTTATCTTTCCTAAAATAATAAGAACTCATCAATAAAAAATTTTCCCTATGATAACTTTGCTCCTACAAAATGAAAACCTTTTGATATATACTATTTACATGGGATATATTATTTCAGATGAAATTTTTATGAACTCTGACTCTATATCTTAAACCTATCCATAAAGACCTAATTATAAAATTTTACAAGCTAGTCCAAGACCCCCAGCTTATAATTTTAATTATTAGGTGATTTTACCTGGCTATAAATTTATTTTCTTGTAATTATACTTATCCTAAGTCTAAAAAATTTACTAGCCAAAAAAATATGGATAAAAAACTCGAAAGGAGAAAATTATGACAAAAAAAGATTTAACAAAATTTAAAACGCCGCACACCTATGCAATTATTTTTGTTGTCGTTCTTATTTGCTGGGGCTTAACATTTTTAATTCCAGCAGGTAAATTCTCAACTCACGAAGTTGAATACCAAAATGCCTCTGGCGAAACCGACACAAGAACAGTTTTGCAAACTGAAACCTTTAGGTACATGCACCCTCTCAACAAGGACTTCTTGGCTCAAAATCTTGGCAACTTGTCCCAAAATAAAGAAGCCATGGAAGAAAATGACATCGACGAGGAGGCCTTTGCTGAACTTCTAAAAACTCCAGCTGACACTTGGGACCAAGGCGCCCTAGATAAGGTTGGCTTGACAGACGATACTCTATACGGACTTTATGGGGATAATTTTTACGATAAATCTGTCAACTTAAATAAGACAGCAAAAATTTGGGGCACAGATGACTTCAATGGCTTTGGTTTTTTAAACTACTTGTTCGAAGGTCTAGTGTCTGGTGATAAATATGGGTCTGCCGTTGGTATTGTTGCCCTTCTTTTAGTTGTAGGTGGAGCTTTTGGTATCATCATGTCTACTGGCGCCATTGATGCTGGTATTTATGCTGTAATCAACAAAACAAAGGGTCTCGAAAAATTTGCAATTCCAATTTTATTTTACCTATTTTCACTAGGTGGAGCTACCTTTGGCATGAGTGAAGAGGTTATTCCCTTCTCCATGGTCATGGTTCCCTTTGTCATTGCCCTTGGCTACGACTCCATTGTCGCCGTCACTGTAACCTTCGTTGCATCACAACTTGGCAATGCCGTTTCTTGGATGAGTCCCTTCTCTGTTGCCATAGCTCAAGGTATAGCTGGCATTCCAGTTTTATCTGGTGCAGGCTTTAGGCTTGTATGTTGGGTTGTAGTTACAGGCCTCGGCGCAGCCTACACTATGGTCTATGCAGAAAGAATTAGAAAGACTCCAACTCTTTCCGTTGTCTATGATACAGACAATAAGTTTAGGGCAAAACTTGCAGAAGACAATTCTGCACAAGAATTTAAACTTGGACATAAAATTATTTTACTTGAAATGTTGGCTGTCCTAGTTTGGATTGTTTGGGGAGTTATGAAAAAGGGCTACTACATTCCTGAAATAGCTTCACAATTCTTTGTAATGGGTCTTGCTGCAGGTCTTACAGCAGTAATCTTTAAATTAAATAACATGACAATTAACGACATGGCTTCCTGCTTCCAATCTGGTGCAGCTGATCTTGCTGGCACTGCCGTTGTTGTAGGTATGGCTAAGGGTATTTTAATTGTACTTGGCGGCAGCGATGCAAATTCCTTCTCTGCTCTAAATACTATTCTTTACTCCATGGGTAATGCCTTCGCTGGCGTGCCAAAGGCAATCGCAGCAATTGGTATGTATCTATTCCAATCACTATTTAACCTAGTTGTAACATCAAACTCAGGACAAGCAGCCCTAACTATGCCTATCATGGCACCACTCGCTGACTTAGTTGGTCTTTCAAGACAAATTGCAGTCCTTGCTTACCAAATGGGCGCAGGCTTTATGGATGCCTTTACACCTGTTTCTGCAAGTTTAATTGGTGTCCTTGGCGTTGCTGGTATAGATTGGTCTAAGTGGGCAAAATTCCAAATCAAGATGCAAGCCTTCTTCTTCCTACTTGGCTCAATAATATTAATTATTGCAGTCCTTATTAATTTCCAATAGGAAGTGAATAAGATGATTAAAGTTATTAGAAAGGCAAAAGTTTATAGCCCAGAATTTTTAGGAACAAAGGACCTCTTAATTCTCGGAGATAAAATTGCAGCCATTGAAGATGAAATTAAAATTGATTTGTCTTGTTTGGATGTAGAAGAAATCGACGGGAGAGGAAAAATTTTAACTCCTGGCTTTATAGACTGCCATGTTCATATCCTTGGTGGCGGTGGAGAAGGTGGTTTTAAGACAAGAACACCAGAAATAACACTAAGCACTCTGACAAAAGCTGGCGTCACAACAGTTGTTGGAACCCTCGGCACAGATGGTATTGCAAGAGATATATCCGCCCTCCTTGCCAAGGCAAGAGGCCTTGAGGAAGAAGGAATCACATCCTATATCTACACTGGAGCCTATCAAATACCAACTCCTACCCTAACTGGTCATGTCATGAAGGATATAATGTCCATTGATAAAATAATTGGGGCAGGGGAAATTGCCCTATCTGACCACAGATCATCTCAACCGACCTTTGAAGAGTTCATAAGACTTGCAGCCAATGTTAGAGTTGCAGGCATGCTCTCTGGCAAGGCTGGCATAATTAACATCCACATGGGCGACGGAAAGTCCAACCTGGACTATCTAAATCGTGCAGTAGATGAAACAGAAATTCCTATTTCACAATTTTTGCCAACTCACTGTGGCAGAAATCCAGAACTTTTTGAAGAAAGCATAAAATATTTAAAGCGTGGTGGCTACTGTGACTTCACTGGTGCAGACGACCCCGACCTTTGGGAAAAAGAATATGGCGAAGTTAGAATCTCCAAGGCCTTAAAACGCATAATTGATGAAAAAATATGCCTCGAGAACTTTACTTTCACATCAGACGGACAAGGAAGTTTCCCAATGTTTAACGAAAAAAATGAATACCTTGGACTAGGCATTGGCAAATCATCTTGCCTCCTTGAAGCAATAAAAGAATGTGTCTTTAAAGAAGACATCCCACTTGAAATCGCATTAAGAGGTCTCACTACAAACCCAGCAAAAATATTGTCCCTAAAGAATAAGGGAAGTATTAAAGTAGGCTTTGATGCAGATATAAATTTGCTTGACGAAAAAACTTTGGACATCGACACAGTCCTCGCTCGTGGTAAAGTTATGATAAGGGATAAAAAAGTAGAAGTCCTTGGAACTTTTGAAAACCTTTAAAATTTTAATTCTCATGACTTTTGAAAAAATTTAGAAAAAAACACACAAAAAAAGGATGCAGGCACAAAAGCTCGCATCCTTTTCTTCTTATTATGTTAATATAATCTACTTAAACTCATCTTACTTTGCATCTTGGCTCTTCCTTGCAATCCTATCCATTTCAAATTGATTAAGTACAAGCTTGTTAATTAAAGACAAAGCTTCTAAGTCCTCTCTTTTTATTAAATTAGACCTATAATCTACCTTGCAATTTAAATCTTCATTTCCATACAAAATGGAAGAAAGAGGACAGCAAAACAAATTTGCCAACTTATCAATTTGACTTTCTGAAATATTTATTTTGCCCTTTTCAATTTTCGAAATCATGTCTTGGTCCAAATCCAAAAACTCAGCAACTTGCCCTTGATTTAAACCAGATTTCTCTCTTAAACATTTTATATTTCTTCCAACATTTATTAAATCAACCATAAGCTTCCTCCTTCCTTCTTTCTCTTCCCTTTTATAAGAAATATTTTATCATAAACTAAATGATTTAAATTTTTGGACATTTTAGTTTATTATGATTTTAAAAAAGTCCTTTGCTAAGAATATCCTATACAAAAAATTGCTTTGATTTCAAATCGAAGAACTTCGGCTAAAATCGCACTGTTCGAGCGAAGCGAGTCCCAGATTTTAGAAGTTCGAGTTCTGGAAAGCGTGAGTTTAGAATGAGATATACATAATTAATTTTGATTATAGCTTTTATCAAAAAAAATATGGTCTCCCATAGTTTTTCAATCAAAAACATTCTCAAAAAATCTTACAATTATCATCGGATCTTTCTTTTCATAAGAAAATCTATATTCTAAAAGTTTTTCATCTAATTTAAATCCCTTTTTATATAATACTAAAAAAATAATACTTCTTACATTCGGATTTTCTGAATAAAAATTAGCCAATCCGTCTAAAGTTTTTATGACTTCCGATTTCTTACTCTTATTGTCTATCCATTTAGTCTCAATAATAATTTTATTATTATATAATCCTAAGTCAGCTCTTTTTTCTTGACCATCTAATTTTATCGCCACATTTTCGGTTTGTATGTCTTTATAAATTGGTCTAAGCAAAAAATGAATAAAATTTTGAAAATCATATTCATCTTTCAGCTTTATTTTGTCAAAAGTAAAATTTTTTGCTTTTTTTGAATATTCCGTAGGAATTGTTAATCCACATTCTATTATATCTAATATACTATTCGTAATCTGTTTATGGTTATATCCCGAAAAAAATGGTTTTATACCAGAATACTCTAAGTCTTTCAGAAATAGATCAAATATATAGACATCATCTCTTATCGCATTTTTAGGAATTACGCTCATAATAAATTCTGTCCCTATTAATGTTCTCATTTCCCATAAATCAAAACTATTATTAAATCCATCTTTTAAATCCCATAAACTTATAGCATCTATTTGGTCTATAAGATCTTTAAAACCTTTTTTATTATCTGATCTATAAAAAATTTTACTTCCGTTAACAACAGAATATGCAGTTATTGAATCCGTAGACAAAAATAAATCTACTGGTGGGTATTCATCGTGTAACCAAGAATTTATATCTGCTATCGCTATAGGCTCTTTACAAATTGCTAATAAGTCTATATCTGATCGATAACTTTCTGTTCTATATGCTCTTGATCCAAACAAAAATATTTGATTGATTTCTGAATACTTTTCAATTAAAGAATTGATAATATCTCTTAAATTCCAAACAAGGAAATCGGTGTTATATTTTAACATATCTTTTCTCTCAAAATTCTATTATCTATTAGCTTTTCTTCCTTCTCTTGCCTTCTCTAACATATCCCATCATTTTAAAGAAGACAACAATAAAGGCAAGCCAACCCACAAGAGTCACTCCATAGATTGCGTACTTCAAATAAGAAACTTGTCTTTCTTCCTTTACTTTTTCCACAGGCTCTGCCTTTTTCTCAACGACTCTCTCTGCGTTAATGAGTAGTCTCTTTGGCCTCGGTGGTCTCTTTGGATGACAAGTTAAAAGTGTCACCATGTCCCTGCCCTCTATTGGCAGAACTTTTTCCCAGTCGCTGGGGTCAATTATCTCCTGCCCAGTGACCTTGTACTTCAAGAGTCCAGATCGACCGTCAATAAAAATGTCGTCGCCTGCTTCAAGCTTCTCCACATTGTAAAACATGAGGTCTCCCCACCAGCCCCTGTGACCAGCTATGACAGATCTCGTGGACTTGCCACCAAGAGGAAGACTTGTCCCTTCAACTTGCGCCACGCCAAGGTCCAAGTGCTTGTAAGTTGCATCAAGATAAATTGGCTTTTTCATGTCAAGCTTGGGAATGATGAGATAGGCAAAGACTTCCTCCTTGTCAATACCCTTAATGTCATAGTATCCATCATAATTTTCATTAGAGAAGGGGTCAATAATATTGGAGTCGCCCTTCTCAACTTCCTTGTTGTACTTTTTTAGCTCCTCAGTCAGAGCCTTATCCTTTTCCTTAAAAGCCGCATACCTTTTGTTCGCCACAATTTCCCTATAAGACATGGAAGTAAAGGCAAGTAGGGGCATAAAAATCCCCAAGAGAATAAATAAATATCCAATTAAAACCCTAGTCTTAACCTTCATAGCGTCTTCTCCTCCTATGTCTAATATATAAGAATATAATAAGCATAACTACAGCAAGAACGATTCCCGGCACAATTAGAGACTTGTAATTGAACTTAGCTCTTTCGATTTCCTCTTTCACCTCTGGCACATAAGGCACCCTGTGGCCACGCACAAGCAGTCTGTGAGAGTTAATCATGTAAGGCGTACAAGTAAGTAGGGTCATGAGGTCCTTGCCTTCCACAACGAGGACTGGCTCGAAGTCCCAAGGTTCAACAACGAGAATTTGGTCCACCTTGTAGGCTAGAGTCTCCTTAACATTTGTGAAGAAGAATAAATCTCCCACTTCCATCTTGTCTAGGTCCCTAAAGAGTTTAACTTGTGGCAGTCCCCTATGGGCTGTAATGACAGCGTGAGTGTCCTTGCCGCCAATAGGAAGAGATGTCCCTTCCAAGTGACCACAAGCGTGTTGCAGTACATCCTCAGAAGTACCAGCGTAGACTGGAATTTGTTGGTTGATCTTTGGCACATCAATGTAGCCAATCTTTTCCCTTACTTCAAGCATACGAGCATAGTTTTCCACGCCCTTCTTTTCCCTTTCAGTGTAGGGGTCAGCCAGCCTTGAAGGGTCGAGAGTATCATTGTAAGCCTTGGCAAGATCAATTCTCTCCAAAACTTCCTTACTTGGCATTTCGGCAACAGCCTCTTGGAAGTCCTTAACCTGATTGTTGTTCTCCACAGTGTAATAATAATTGGAAATAATTGGGTAAATGGCAATCATTAGCCCAAGCACAAAAATAAGAATAATTTTCCAATTTTTTTTAAACTTTTCCACCATTGCCATCACCCTTACTCATATCATCATTTCCACTATTGCCATCGCCCTTAAGCTGATCCTCACTCTTATTATTAGCGCTCATATTCATCTTAGCTAGCTCAATATTTTTAGCCCTTTCCAGCTCTCTCTTCCTTGCCAATTTTTTCTTTCGCCTTGACAATAAATATCTAACTAAGATAATTATAGCAAAAATTAAGAGAATGATAAGCCTTTTATCAATGCCAAGATTTCCGCCCTTGTCTTCCATAACTTTTTCATCAACCTCTGGCACATAAGGCACCCTGTGACCACGGACAATGAGCCTGTGAGTGTTGATCATAATAGGAGTACAAGTAAGTAGGGTTGCATAGTCCTTTTCTGGCACCACAAGAAGCTGAGAAAAGTCACTTGGGTCAATGACATCAATGTGGTCAACCTCATAAGCCAGTGTGCCCCCAATATTTTCGATGTAAAACTTCTCGCCCATCTTCACCTTTTGCAGGTCCGTAAAAAGCCTTGCAGAAGGAAGACCAGAGTGAGCAGTGATAACAGTGTGAGTGGACTCACCACCAATAGGAAGAGATGTGCCTTCCAAGTGACCAGCACCCTTTTGGAGGATTTCCTCGTTAGTACCAGCATAAATAGGCAGCTCTACATCAATAGAAGGAATAGTGACAACGCCTATCTTAGTCCTTAGCTCTAGCATCTGAGCATAATTTTCGATTGCCTTGTGCTTTTCCTCTTCACTGTAAGGGTCCTTTGGAGTCACATTGCCTAGATTGTCGTTGTAAATCTTGGCAAGCCTCATCCTCCTCTGGATCTCTTCGTCACTTAAGAGGTTTCTCGCTTCCTTGTAGTCGGCAACTTGATTGTTGGACTCAATCCTATAATACCAGTTGGATATCATGGGATAGGACAAAATACCAAGCCCCAGTATGAAAATAAAAATAAATAAAAAATTAGATTTTTTCCTTTTCTTGCTCATATAACACCATAAAAAAGAGGCCCCCAAGGAGCCTCATTCTATCTCTTGTCCTTGATTAAATACTTACCTAGCCCAATCATCACAGCACCAGCAACAACTAGCACAATGAGAGTTATGTCACCCGTTTTAGGAATAGGTGGCTTTTTACTGTTTTCAATAATTAGGACTTTCTCAAAAGAATTGTCGTCAATCTCAAATTTTAAAGAACCCTGCAAGAGAGTGTAGCCATCGGGAGCCTTAGTCTCCCAAATATAATATGTGCCATAGGGAAGATCATAGACAGCAAACTTGCCATCATCGCCAGAATTTAGCACAAGGTCTTTGCCATCCCTTTGTACCCTTTGGTCCATATTGTCCTTGTCACGAGTGATTACAAACTCAGCCCCAGGAAGACCAATTTCCCTAGCCTCATCGGTCTTGTAGAAATTATAAGAACCTAACTTCTTCTCGTTGACAACCTTGACAGTGGCACTTTCACCTTCAAAAATAGCAAAGTCGCTTTCACTTTCCACAATCTTATAGCCCTTTGGAGCCTCAATTTCCTTGAAGACATAGGCACCAGGCTTCACATTCTTAATAAGAATCCTACCACCATTATCTGTGACAAAAATCTCAGCAGAACCCTTATCGTCCACAGACCCATCCTTAGTCAAAAGAGGATCGCCATTGGCATAGAGTGAATAGTGAACTTAGCACCTTCAAGAGCCTTGCCCTCTCCATCAGTCTTCAAAAGAAGAACAGAATTAGGAGGTGGTGGTGGAGTTTCTCCAGGAGGTTCGTGAGGTGGCTTTTCAGGTGGAGGTGGTGGAGGTGGCGGAGTAATCTTTAACCCCCATTTTAACTTGATAATATTAGTGTCCCCAGGACTGAAGACAGCAGACTCAATAAACCTCTCCTTATCTCCAAGTTCTCTTATATAATAAGTGCCAGGCTCAAGACTAAGAGTAATCTTATAGTCATCAGCCTCTTTAGGACTTACAATCCATTTATCAGCCTTGTTTTCAAGCTGCCTATCTAAGTCAGCCTCACTCAACCTATCGAGGATGGCAACAAGTCTCGTCTTGTCCATAGAAGTGTCAATAAACTTATCATTTATCTTCCATATACCAAGAGTCCTGCCCTCTAAATCATTTTTACTTAAACTTTCCTTTGTCTTTATGTCGATGGTAACAGATGATGCTCCCAAAACAGTAAGAGGTAGGAAGACCGTAGTTACCATCGCAAATAAAATTATTAAACTGTATATTTTCTTCTTCATCTCTACCTCACTATCATAATATGTAGGGGAAAGGGAAAGACCCCTTCCCAATTTAATAATTAGATTTAACTAATAATAATCTCCTTAAACTTAACAAATTGTCAAATTAAATTTAAATTACTAATAATTAAGCTTCTTCTCTATTTTTCTTCATTGCCATTACAGCGCCAGCCATTAGACCGATACCAACAACAGTGAAGATAACAGTACCCATACCACCTGTTTGTGGAATAGTTACTTTCTTATTGACTAATCTTTGAGCTTTAGTTGTATCAGTTGTTGTTGAATCAATCATAGCATTTTCACCTGTTAGATTTAAGTTGCTATAAGAATCCTTATCAACAGTAAACTCAAATTTTTGACCATCAGCTGGAATAGCATATCCTTTTGGTGCTTCAATTTCGACTAAGTTGTAAGTTGCAAAATCAAGTCCTGTTATTTCCATATAACCTTGGCTGTTTGGAGTTAAAACTACTAGATTTTCAGTTAAATTATCTTTTGTTCCAAATCCTTCTTTCCAAGTATATTGAATAGATGCTTTCTTCTTTAATCCTGCGATTTCAGTTGCTTTTTCATCAATTGCTGTTTTCTTAGCTGTTCCTTCAGCTCCATTTTGTTGTTCTACTGTCATAGCATTATATTCATCTACAAGAGCTTTTAATTGTCCTTCTGCAGTCTTTAAAGCTGTTTGTTCATCTGTTAATTGTGCCTCTGTCTTGTAGTATAAATATTTACCATCTTGGTTAGAAATTATAAACTTACCACCGATTAGACGAAGTGGATTTGCATTATTATCATCAGTTTTTACAAATCTGATACCGCCAGATGTTACAGTTACTTCTGGAGGTGTAATTGGATTAGGGTTAGGATTTTCCTTATTCTTGATTACAACACCACCTTGAGCATCGTGAGAATAATTAGCTACCCAACCATTGATTTCAACTTCCACTACTCTATATTTTTCTTTTTCATTAAGACCATCAAATTTACCAGAAGTTTGAGCATCATTTAAAGTTAAAGTTTTGCCTGCTACATCTTCCCATTTGTTTGTTGCTGGGTCCCATTTTTGTAACTTAACAGTAACACTTAAATCTTTTGGCCAATCTTTTGCTGTAGCGCCATCCCCACCAACAAAGGATTTGCTTACAGGAATTTCAGTTTTATTTGTTTCTGGAATTGGGTTTTTATCTCCTGGTTGTGGAGTGTATCCTGGTTTATTTCCATAGAAGAAAGAAACTGTATTTGTTTCTGGGTCTACTGGACCAGTAAGTCCGTTAAGAGTTGCTGAATATTTTAGTGTTATTTCAACTTTTTGAGCAGCTTCATCAGCTTGTTTGTTATATATTGTATTTCCATCAATAAGTTTTACGCCGTCACCTTTATTAAGTGTTTTTTCTAATACTTTCTTGATACCTGCATCAGTGAATTTTAATACAAAACCATTATCTGAATTTGTAATAGTATAATCTGCTGCTTCTAAAGCTAAATCAGTTCCTGGGTCACCATAAGTTGCACTTACAACTAAATCATTGTTATAAGTTAAACCTGGGCTCATTCTATCTGACCAAGCTAGTATGATTTCTTTTGAACCAGCTGGAATTGGAGTAGTTACAACGTAAGGAACTTTTGCGCCCTTATCTAATGTAAGAATTCTATTTCCCTTATCATCTTTAACTGTTACATTGTGAGTTTCTGTTTTCTTATTTGCCTTATTTGCTTCTGTGTCTAAATCCTTAGTTGTAGTTTTGTCTGTCAATTTGTTCTTTGGATAAATGTGTACATCCTTCATTGCAGCACCATTATCATCATAAATTGGCAATGTGATTTTAAAAGGTACTGCTAATGCACCAGTATGGTTTGCTGGTGTTTCAGATTCTACAAAGTAATAAGTTCCTTCAGCTAAGTTTGGAATTGTAACTAAACCATTACCACTTGTAGCCTCTGTTTCTACTCCTGCAACTCCATCAAATAATGCTGCATTTTGATCAATTATAGCTTGTACTTGTTCTTTTGTTTGAGGATTAGTTTCTTCAATCTTAGCTAATTGTTCAGTAGTTACTTTATAATAAGTAAATTTAACTCCATTTAACCATTCTGGGTTTTTACCTTTGAAATAGTTTTCGCCCTTAAGGTCATCAAGTGATAATTCTTGACCTTTGTGGTCTTTAGCTGTTACTCCATCAAAATTGTCTAACTTAATCTTGTGAATATTAAGATTAGTTGTGGGTACTGTTTGATCAGCGAATGCTGTTAGTGGAGAAAATACTCCAACGATCATCACTAATGCCATGATTAGTGATAGAATTTTTTTCTTGTTCATAATAAACTCCTTTGTTTTATTTTCTGGGATTGGGTCCCAGTTCCCATATTACTTCTAAGACTTATAGTCTTAATTAATCTGGGTTAGGGTCCCAGCGCCCTTATATAAATGGTCCTAAGACCAATTATGACAAATTATCGGGTTTTATAAAACCCCTTCATCTCTTTTCTTTCCAATTAATCTTTCTTATCAGATTCTAGTTCTTCCTTCTTCATTTCCAATACATCTATTCCATATTGTAATGCTACAAGTTTTCCATTGGCTGTTTTATAAACAAATAACTTTAGTGTCGAAGCTAATATAGATATTGTAGAGAAAACCAACAGTATAAGTGCAGCAATAGATATGCTTTTTACATAATACTCTGTATTCTGTAATGCTGCTATAGATATAATCAAAGATGCTCCAGCTACTATAAATGTGAAATAGTTTAGAAAAACTTCTCCATTTTTTAAATTTCTATCTAAATCATTTCGGCAATACTTAAATACTATTAAATCATTTTTCACTTCATCTTTTGTGAAATCTTTTTTAATTAAATAGTTAGTATTAATATACTCCCCTACTTCCTCGTTAGTCGCTTTCTCCAAGCTATTAGGAAACGGCTTAGATAGATTGTAAATAGATTTTCTAGTTTTTATTCCCATAGTTTTTTTTATCAGTATTTTCATTTTCCATAGAAAGATCTCTTCATTTGTTCTTATCTTCTAATTTCTGAGTCAACTTTTCTTTTTTGTACTCAAGAATGTGAATACTTTCGTTAACAATCTTTAATTTGTTGAGTTTTGAATTTTTGCAACGGCGCCATAAAAAATTTATAAATTTCATGATTAATGACAAAATTACAGCTATTATTACGATTGAAAGAACTAATTCAACTGCTCTCCAATCTTTATTTTTTGGGCTTAACACTATTGTTATTAGTGTCGTAGAAATAGCTATGCCTAGAGTTTCAAAATAATTACTTGTTTGGCTTCTGTATTCTAAGCTTGCTTTTAAATTATCCCTATAAATTTTAAAAGTTGTTAAATCTCTTAAAAATTTATCACTATATTCTTCTTTCAGATTTGAATAGGTTGTTTTTACATAGTTTTCCACATCATTTGATGTCATTTCTTCAAGATTTTTATCATTTTTATAGCTTAATGTATAGTATCTATCTATTTTTCCTAGTAAATTATCAATAAATTCAGCATCATTAAAATTGTTTTCTTTAGTTGTATCAGTTAACTTAGAATCCATATTATTTTTAGAATCTTTTTCGTCTAAATTTTTTTCTACCATAAATCACCATTTTATTATTTAGATGTTAGGAAAGTTATGAATCCGAGAGGGCGGTGGGGACTGACCCCTCCACCACTCTCAATTCATTAAATTTTATTTACTCCCACTAAGGAGGGTGCCTCTTCTTGTCTTTTATAGAATTAATCATAAGAGCAACACCTTCTCTCACTTGCCCTTAGTGGGTTTATCATAAGAGCTTGTCTCTTCTTGATTTTAAAATCATTTAAGATAAGATGATTTACCTTGTCCCTATAAGCTTTCGTCATAGGAAAACTTATCTTGTCCTTGTAACCCTTTGTCATAGAAGAACTTATCTTGTCATAGTTATTACTCGCCATTAGAGGATTACTTTTGACCTTATAACTAATCATCATAAGATTCCCTCCTCTTTCTGCTGTAAACATAAGCCGCAGCACTCATTAGTATCAAACCACTAACAGTAAAGATTAAAGTACCCATACCACCAGTCCAAGGATATACACCCTTCTTGTTTTCTACAACTATTGGAGTCTTGGCTTCAATATAAGTTGGCTTTCCACTTGCGAGTTTTGTCATATCAAATGCATATGTTAAACTATCATATTCTTTTGAACTATCTTTAATTTTAAAACTCAAATCTTCAGAAAGATTTACATTGTCAGAAAACTTACCGTTAAACTCTATTACTAACGCATTAGTAGTTGTTACATTTCCTGTTGCATTATTTTCTGGCAAATTGTGTAGGTAGTAACTATAAACATTATTGCTGCTACCATCAATTGATCTTGTTTTAAAATCTTCTGATTTAAGGCTATCTAGATTCTTACCTTTTTCTAGCTGACCGTAACTAATTACACCACCGAAACTATCTGTAGGATAAATCTTCCAGTTTTTCTCACTTATTAATAATTCAGTTGAGTCATTATCATAAGTGAAGTTTTTGTGTTCTGGGTTTATAATTAGTCGAGCTTTAAAGGTCCTATCCTTTTCATTTATTTCTAGGATTTGACTTGTCATCATACCTTTATCGCCCCTAGTCAAACTTGCTTTGAATGGATCTTTTTCAAGCACTTGAAGTTTTCCTTTTTCAAGTTTGAACTCTCTGATATATCCTGGGAATTTACCATATCCTTCTGGTGCCTTTGTTTCTTTAAGAGCATAGTAACCATCTTTTGTAACTTCTAATTTGAACTTACCATCCTTATCAGATGTTACAGTCATTGGAACTTCTTTTACTGTTGTGCCTTCAGTTTTCTTAATCTTAATAGTTTCATACTTGCCATCTTCTTTATCTTTGTATTGAACTTCAAAGATTGCATCTTTTAGCTTCTTGGCATTATCATCAGCATCAACCTTTTCAAACTCAATTGGCTTGTTGTTTACAATCTCAATTGGAACTGTTCCGTCAACTTCTTCGAAAATATCAGTTGTTACTGAACTTCCGGTTTTATTTATAGTGATTTTTCTAAATATCTTTCCTGACTCATCAACCTTAAAGTAGGAAACTGCTTCTGTTGGTTTTATATATCCTGGAGGACTTATAGTTTCAACTAACTTGTAGTAACCTTTTTCAAGTTTTTCGTAGGAAACAATTCCATCTTTGTCAACAGGTCTTGCGTTACCTATAGGAGTCCAGCTTTCATTAGGGTTTTCTGCCGTGCCACCATTTTTGAATAGTGAGAAGTAAGCGGCATCTTTTACATTGCCTTTATTATCTTTTATTACTTCACCATTTTCATCTAATGCTGGTTTTAATTCATTTCCATAAGGGTCTACCTTCTTGAACTTTATCTTGTTAGATGGGTTAACTGCTTGGATAGTTAGGTCTGCAGATGCTGTATTTGTATTATCAAAGGCATAAATCGCATCCCATCTATAAACATAAGGTGAAATGGCAGTTCCAGAAACAGTGTCATAATATCTTCCCCATGAATCATATCTATCGTATTCATAGTCGTAGGTACTGTATAAACTAGATACGCCTTTATAAGATAGAACTTGGTTTTCAGTTCCAACATCTTTCATTCGACCAGTTACTTTTATTATCATTGAACCTCTAGGTCCAAGATTACCTATGTTGTGAGTTACCTTCTTATTTGCTGCAACATTTTCAGGAGATGTACCACCACTCCTTACTAGGTTAGAATCAGCTTCATTTACAGCAAAGGACTCTGGCATAGATTGGTTGATATAATAATCAGAGTTATACCTTAGCTTGTAGTAAGTCAATTGTAAATTATCAACAGCTACATTTGGAGTATATGTGAAATACTGATCTTTTGCATTGTAATATTTGTCTCTATTTACATAGAAGTAGTGAACAAATTCGCCTGTTTTTGTGTTATATTGTGTGATCTTTGATGCTAGGTTGACTGTTGCATTGTCATAGGATTCTGAAATTGCATCAACAAGGTATTTAATATTTATGTTGTGGTTTATAGAAGAACTTCCAACGCTTACTCCAACTTTAGCATTTGGATCAGAGTTTCTTACCTTAGCTAGGCTAATATGAGCAGCTAATTTGTTTTCGAAGTTCAATAGCTTATATTGCTCAGCATATTTTGTGAAGGTATAAGTTATTGTTCCTGCTTCTTTGTTATAGTCTGCCTTAGCTATTGTACCAACACCATCAGCAAATAGGTCTAAGTTAGTTGCACCATCTGTTCTAACACCCTCTAGGTCCATGTTGTCAGTTAGTTTTAATACGAAGTAATCTCCAGGCCTTATCTCAATATTTGGATCAAGTTTAAATTCGTTGTCAAATTCCAAACTTTGTCCAACGTGAGGTCTTATTACAGTATTTCCTTCAGAGCCTGTTTTCTTTTCATCATCAGCATTAGGTCTAACAACTTTAAGTTCAGATTTGCTAATGCTAATCTTATCTGTTAAGTTTTGACCCGTCCTTGCTATGTCACCTGCATAAGGGTCTAGGTCTTTACCGCCAACTGTAAAGTGCCATATTTGGCCAGTGTTTACGTGACCAGATGGATTTTCAATTTCTTTTAGTTCGTAGTTACCAATTGGTAAGCCATCTATTACAAGAACACCATCTTTATTTACAGTACCAGTGTATTTAGCATCAGCTACTGGATTTCCATTTTCATCCTTCTTACCACTAGTTCTTACTGCTTCAAACTTTGCTCCAACTGTTAATTCTCCAGAAGAATCTGCAGTTGCTCCTAAGGCATTTCCGTTTTCGTCAAGCTTTTTGATAGTTACTTTACCTTTACCAGGTGTTTCATTTAGAATTTTACCCATGTTCTTAGCAGTGGCAGATGTTACATAGTCCACTAAGGATCCACCTGATGATCCGGCATTGCCATATTCTGCTACATAGCCACCTGGTTTGTATTCTAAGGTAATATAACCTTGGGCTCCAGAAATAATTCTACCCATTGGTTCTTTTGTTTCTGGGTCTATAAAATTTGCTTCCTTTAGTGGAATTTCCTTTGGATTTCCACTATCGTCCTTTACCTCACTTAGGATTAAGCAAGTGTCAATATCAAACTTGCTATCCTTAACTAAGTCGCTGAAGTTGTAAACTGTGTTACTAGGATCACCTTTTATTTTTGCTTGTGCATCTTTAAGTGCTATTTGCTTTTGGTTATTTGGGTCTATTATTGTTAGGTCAACCAAATTAACTTCTTTTTTAGTTTTTGGATTGATGATCTTGCCAGACCTTGTGTCAATTTGTTTGATTGTGAACTCTAAAAGTGGTCCTTCAATAGGTTTATAACCTTGAGGCGGTGTAACTTCTAGTAGTCTATAACGACCTGGTTCAAGTCTTCTGAAACCAAAGTAACCGTTGAAAGCTGATGCTACATAGGATTCATCAAGGTCATACCAGAAGGATCCTTCCTTCTTTTGTAGCTTAAATACTGCACCTTCTAGTCTGTTTTTATTGAAATCCTCTTTCTTCGGATCTGTTTCTAACTTAGCGTGCTTAGAGAAAGTAAGATTATAAGTTTCATCTTCGTTTGTTATTGTCATACCTTCTTGAGGCACTGTCTTAATTGTATCTGATGAATACAAGTCTTTGATATCTGCCTTGGTAGTTGAAGTTTGGATTGGCTTGGCATTCTTAATGTTTGAGTTAGTAAGATCTGACGATAATACTATTCGACCTGCATCGTAGTATGTGCCATCAATGTATGTGCCCTTTCTTAACCAAACTGCATATTTTTCATTGTCAGAATTGCCATAGAACCATGCATTAGTATCAGCTGCAGAATGCTTTGAAGCATAGAAGTCACGAAGTGCTTCCATACCTTGTTGGTAGGCTGCATCTCTCTTAGTTTGGAGACCGCCTGTGGAACCAATATCTTTATCATACTTCCAACCTAATTGTCCTTTTTCAAAGGTTCTTTGGGCAAATACCCATTCTCCACCATAGAAGTCTACCTTTAATTCTATTTCTCCAAGATCTTTGATGTTGTCATCGTAGAATCCTTCAATATCTATGAAGTAAACTCCGTCATTTGATAGGTTGATTTGGTCTTCGTCAAAGCCCCAATCAAATGGTCTCCACCTTGCAGTGTTGACTACAGATACATTAGACTTTCTTAAGTCATAGTCCTTTAAAATTTCATCCACATTAGGTGTTAGCCCTGGGTTTGAAACCTTATAAGTTGTTCTATAAGCAGTCTTTACACCACCCTTTGTCGTTACTGGAGAAGCTGAAGGTGTATCTTTCTCTTCTCTCTTAGTTGTAGGAGTAATTTGTACGTTGACCTTGCCATTGTATCCTCTAGTATCTACATAGATTCTTTGGATGAAAGTCTTATTGACAGGATCAATACTCTTGATTATTGACTTGTATTTAATTGTATCAGTTGAATTAGTGTTATCTCCTGCCTTTGCTCCCTCAGATGATAGGTATGAAGTAGATGAATGCTTAGGACCACTTTGTGTGATTACAAGTTGTCCACCTTTTTCTTTTACTTCAAGTTTCCAAGGAGCTGCTGGCTTTTTGTAACCTGCTGGAGATTTAGTTTCTGTCAACAAATACTTACCTACTTGAAGTTTTACAGTATTACCATTTTCGTCTACAAATTTTACATTACCATTTTCATCAGACTCAGCTGTAACTATAGTAAAAGTAGAGTCAACTTCAGTGTAGTCGTCATTTGTCTTTTTAAGTTCAAACTTTGCACCTATTAGTGGTGAATCTGCTGAGTTCTTCTTATAGATTTTAAGTTCAATACCAGTTTGCTTGTTGGTAATTTGTGCAAATTTCCCTTCTGGGATTTCAACTTCTCCATCAGAAGGAATTGATGTTCCATCAGAAGTGAAGCTTGCAGATACAGTAACTGCAGAACTTGGCATTGTAAAGTTGTTGTCTGTAACTTTTATAGGGTTACCACTTGCATCAGTAACTGTGTAAGATTCTAATTTGAATCCTTGGTTAGGAACTGGTGTAAGAGTTACAGTTTCTCCTGGTTTTGCAACTACCTTATCTGTATTAACATAACCATTTTGAGTGTCAGCTATCTTTACTTCATAAGAACCTGATGCTATGTTACTTAATGTAGTATAAACTGTAACATCTGATGCTGGCATTAAGAAGTAACCAGTATTTGGTCCAGTCTTTACAAAGTTAACAAGTTGACCATCTGATTTTTTTACGAAGATACTCTTTAGAGCAGAGGATGTACTCTTCATAGATACACTTACATCTACTTTTTCGCCTTCTTCAGCTTGACCTGGTACTCCCTTTGCTGGAGTAACTGTAACTGTTCTTCTCTGATCTGGGTCTATACCTACAATAAACTTATCTTTTTGTATAGTTGTAGGCTTAAAGAATGCATTTAGATAAACATCTTTATCTGGCATTATAAAGCTAGGGTCGCTACTATTATTAACAGTTGCTAGTAACTTTCCTTGTCTATCTAGAACTTCTATTTTTTCAAGTTCATAGCCAGTATCAGGATTTACTGTTACTGTTACCTTTTCTCCCGCTTTTGCAGACCTTGGTGCTGTAATAGAACCATGTTCTACGTTTGGAATAACGTTTATATTAGATGTTTTGACTTGCCAAATAGCTTTAACACTTGTATTTGCATTAACAGTAATAGAGTCTCCCACTGCTTTTTCTTGTCCATCTACTAGCCAAGCCTTAAATTCTTGATTGGTTGGAGCTGTAAATCCACATTCAGGCAATACATAAGCTTTGCCTTTTTCAACAGTTTGGTCTGTCATAGTGCCAGATCCACCGTTTTTATCAAAGGAAACAGTTACAGTTTCTGCAGGCTTGTCTGTCCAAACCGCATAAAATGTTACATCAGCACTTACTGTTACTACTCTGCCTGGATCAAATTCTTTTCCATTAAACCCCCATGTTTTAAAGATTTTACCTGCTGGTGGAGTGAAGCTATTTTGTGGCATAGTAAAGTCAGGTTGACCTTTCCTTGCAAAATAAGGTCCCATTGTTCCAGATCCAGTATTTGGATGGAAACTTATCATTACATAGTTTGGATCTCTTTCAAATATTGCATAAACATCTGCCTTAAAGTTACCCATTGGGAAAGTCATTTGTCCATTACCTTCATAAATGGCTCGTGTATAGTCAGATTCAGGTCTGTTTATATAAAGTTGTTTTAATCTATAACCTGGGTCTGCTTTTACAGTTATGGTAACATCTTCATATTGCCTTGCTTTGTTCTTATCACTTGTAACCTTACCATTTTGAGTTGGCATTATGTTTATAGGATAAGTTTGAACTTTCTTAAATGTTGCAGTAACATTAGCATCAAATTTACCCATTGTAAAAGATGCTTCTGAGCCATTAACATAATGTGTAACGTCACTTCCATTTATATTGAGCTTATCTAAAACATATCCTGGGTCTGGTGTAATAGTTAGTGTAAATGTATCATTTTCTTTTGCTTTGTCTTTATCACTTGTAACACTACCATATTGAATGTTAGGGTCAATTATTACATTGTAAAGAATTTCTTGATTTCTATTAATATCATCTTCACTTGGATAAGAGTCTCCTGCCCATGATTTCTTTGAGTTATCGTATGGACCTGATTTATTACCAAATTCATAATCTGCTCCTAAACCGATAGAACCATCACTTGAATAGGAAGACTCAACTTCAACCAATATTGTTTTATTGCTTTGAAGAGTTGCCTTAATCCTCATTGGTCCGGTATCGTTTCTTTCTTGCTTAGGATTTATTCTAATTTCTTTTTTACCCGTAATATTATCTATTGTCGAGCTTGCATCGACTTCATAGAATTTTACCTTTGATATTTCCTTTGTTCCTAGTTTTAAATAAAGGTCATTTCCTGGTTCCGGTTCTCTATGAATTTCGATCTTTCCAGCAAAGTTTCTACTTCCTGGTTTGAACAAGAATATTTGTCTGAATCTGTCATCTTTTTTATTTATTTCAGTGATTTTCGTTTCCATGTAATTAGCAGTATGAGCTTTATTTGTTCTATTAGTGGATAGGCTTGGATCAACTTGTTCCCAACCTCCAGCTCTTACTGGTCCTGGAACTATTGGATCAGAAATTTCTAGTCCTGAACCTGTTCCTAGTGCAAAGTCTCTGTTGTAAGCTACCATTGCAACTTCACCGAAGGTCATTCCATCTTTTAATTGGTTTTCAAGATTATTTTCTCCATAGACTGCCTTTATGTTTTGTCTTATTGCTTCTTGATTTATTTCTGCTTGAGACTTAAGTGGGGTTTTTCCATTTGTTTCTGGAGCTTTACCATATTGTGCTGCTTTTAAGGCTTGCATTTGTTTTGCCAATCTAAGATTTCTAACTGGCTTTTCTTCAGTTGAATTAGGATCTCCTACTGATAGGATTGTATTTTCTTCAGCTGGTCCGCTTAAAAGCTCAGCAGATCTTGCAGCTGTTCCTCCTGGATTATTTGTGACAGTAGCTTTAGGAAGAACTTTGATGAAAACTTTACCGTCAGCCTCTATCCTAACTGACCAATCATTATTAGCTAGTTCATATCCTGGAGCTGCCTTTGTTTCCTCTAACTTATAAGTTCCTGGTGTAAGCTTGTTAAAAGAAATCATTCCATCAGAACCTGTTGTCATAAATCTTTCATCTTTACTTGGATCTGGACCTGTTAGTTTAAATTCTGCTCCCTTGATAGCTTGTCCAATATCATCTTCTTTAACCTTCTTTAGTTTGAAACCAAAGGTTTTTGATTCATTAGTTACATCTAGAGAGTTGTCAGATATATAAGATCCTTGGATACCTGTAGATTGTTCCAGTACAGGACCAGTTTCTTTTATAATGTCAACTCTTTCGTAGTAATCGGACTTCCAATAAGTTACGCCATCTTCTACCCAGTCCATGCCTGTACCGACTCCACCACTAGCTTCTTTATAAGGAACTTTAATATCCACTACTATTGGTTTGTCTGTAGCTGGGAAGTCTAGGCTTAATCTATCAGGCTCTCCATACCTGCCTTTTACTGCCTTTGCAGAGCCCTTAACAGAGTCTGTTATGTTTTCTGCTCCGTAATCAGCAAGTCTAATATCAGATATCTCGCCTGTGACAGCTTTATTAAGTTTAAATACTTGATAGTCTGTGCCAGCTATAGCATTTCCATTGTACCAATCCATATTTGTGTATTCTACTTTTTCTCTATGGATTGTACCATTTGTTGCGCCAATGCTGTTAGCTTCTGGGTTTAGGACATATCTTTGGATAACGTATTTTTCATCTTTGTTAATACCAACTATTCTTGTTCCCATCTTAAATGGCCTTGGGAAAGCTCCTGTCCAATCAGTTCGTCTGTTGTCGTAAAGGTTCCAACCTTCTAGGCTTCTGCCTTTTACATCAACCCAATTAACATTAGCTTTTTCTAGGATAGAACCAATTGTATTTCCAGCTTGAGATTTTTCTTTGTAGTTATAGACTTTCTTCTTGCCGTCAGCATCAATTACAAGAACCCATTTTTTGTTAAGTTTCCTATAACCTGCTGGGGCTTCAGTTTCTTCTATAACATAAGTTTTATTTTTTTCTAAAGGAGGTGTGAAAGTTACAATACCCTTGTCATCTGATACTCCAGTTGCGACAGTTTTTGTTTCCTTTTCATCCTTGATTACAAACTTAGCGCCTTGAAGTGGATTGCCATTCCCGTCTTTCTTGTAAACTTTGAATTCTTCTCCAACTGGCTTGTTGGTTACAGATATTACTATTGTGTCTTTGCCTGTAAGCTCAGTACCAGCTCCACCAATTTCTCTTATGACTACCTCTCCTGTGTCATAGACAACAACTTGCCATCTTCTATTTGACTTGATGAATTTATCTGGAGCTTGGACTTCTTCGAGGGTATATATGCCTGGCTCTATGTTGTTAAACTCAACTATACCATCAGCACCACTATATCTTGCAATTGTTGTTGTGCCCTCAGTGTCCTTTAGTTCAAATATAGCACCAGCTAAAAGACTATTATCAGCTTCATTTGTCTTTTTGATTTTAAAGGAACCTGGTGTGTACTTTTTATTTATAAGTTTAATCTTTTGTGAGTAGTAAGTAGGAACTTCTTTCCCTGTTTCTGAACCCAATGCCCAGTTGTAGTTACCCTTTTGGTATGAGCCTGTGTGTCTTTGACCATTAGATAGGTAATAACCAGACCATAGGTCTTTAAATCTTTGTTTGTCTGTAACCTTAAAAGTTTGAACTATTACATAACCTTCATTGCCTGATACTCTAGGTACTTGAATTTCTAGTGGGTGTCTTTCATGACCATAATCTAGAAGACCTTCGTGGCTCTTTAGATATTCAGGTCTATAGGTAACCCTAACATCTCCGCCAGATTCTGAGAATCCTACATTAGGATTTACCTTTGATTTTGAATAAACTCTACTGTAGTTTGAAGTGTCTTGCTCTGGTCTAATACCATAAGATAAAGGCATTAGGTTTTGTTTTCTTGTTTGATTTCCATAGACCTTGTAGATTTTTAAGTCTTCAAATCCAAAGGCTGGATATCCATCTGCACGATAGTATTCCAAACCTGGTCTAGGTTTTCTCATTGAAAGCCAATCAAGTCTGATTGTTCTTTGACCACTAGACATATTAGTTGGGTTGTAGTAAGAAACAGCCTTTAGATAGATTTCTCCATCTTCACCTTTATAAATGTCTGTTATATATTCACTTGTTAGTGGTCCGCCTCCACCTTGGGAGTCATATGAATAATAGTCAGTCTTTACGTTGAAGTCTAATGTCTTATTGCTAGTTGCTGCATTTTGATCGTCTGGGTCTACTACTATCTTAAAGTTATAGCCAGAACCTTTATTTGTTTGTGTAGCATAGTACTTGTCTGGAATGATACCGACAATTTTAATTGATGCGTTTACATTAGATGCGTTATCTTCAAAAACATAGGTTAAAAGATTTGTGTCATAGTTAAAATAAGGTTTTGCTATTACTTTTCCATCACCATCTTTTAAGACCGGTATTTCATATACATATCTCTTGAAGTCAAGGTTTCTATCAAATTGGATTTTAAATTTTCCACCCTTAACGGCGTTACTTATATTATAAGTAGCATCGTATCTGTAGGATTCTATACCATAGGCTTCCCAAACACCTTCTTGCCAACCAATACGACCATCGTCTGGTTGGTTTTGTTTTTCTTGAAGGGTCATGGATTGGTTAACAACTTCAACTTTTCTTTGACCAATATCTTGTCCAATTTCTACATCTTCTAGGATATAGTCAATACCATTTTTAGGTATACCATTGCCATCTTTAAATCTAGCCTTGTAAGTTACCTTGCCATCATCTGTTACATTTACATCAAATACAACATTTGATTTCTTGTAACCTTGAGGGGCTTTCTTTTCCTCTATAATATACTTGCCTGGTGCTTGCTCGCCAAAGGATGCAAGACCTTTTTTATTTGCGTCATTTGAAGCTTGAACGTCTATTATAGGATTATTATTGGAATCCTTTAGGGTGAATGTTGCACCAGATAGTCCATCTACTCCGTTTTCATCAACTTTTGTAACTTCAACTTTTGCTTTTGGAAATTCTTCGTTAGCAATAGTTAATGTTACTCCATCACTTGTAGGATTTGTTTGTGTAGAGTCTGATGAAGTTGACAAGCCAATTGTTTCTTGGATTCTTGCTTCGTTTTCAACGCTTTGGTTATCTGTTAACCAGTCATAAGATACTGCACTTGTATTTGTTCCGCCACTTGCTGTTACCTTTACTAGGAAGCCCCAGTCATTATTAAATCTTGCTGTTGGGAATTTTATTTGGTAACCAGTTTTTCCTGTAAATGGATCTTTAACATTTGCAGTTCCTGTAATTTCATTTGCTCCACCAGCATTTATTTGGTTAGCTCCAGTGTATTCATTGGCATTTTGGTCATACATCTTATTTCTAACAGTATTTCTATTACCTGGATCTACATCGATTACTTCTACAGAATTAATAGATCCACCGCCTGCTAGGTTAAGGTTAAGTCTTGTATCTTTATTTGTGCTTCCATCATAACCATTAGCTTCTGGTTTTAAATAGATATAAAATTCTACATTTCCATTTTGGTCAATGCTTCCATAGTGCATAGCATTCATGTAGGATGGATAAGATGGATAGTAATTGTGTCTAGCAGTAACAGTTGCTATTTTCCCACCTTGCATAGAGATGTTATTGCCTTCTACTGATATTTTGCCATCAGAAGATACAGTAATTTGTTTTGCAGTTTGATCTAATTTGTATCCAGCTGGAGCTTTATTTTCTATAAGAGCATAAGTACCTGGACTTACATTTCTAAAACTTGCTCGTCCGTTGGCATCTGTTGTTAGTTTGATTGTCTCTCTTGGACTTTGAAGGGTGAATTCTGCTCCAGAAAGTTTCTTAGCAGGGTCCTTGCTATCTGTTTTTATAATTGTAAAGTCAGAGTCTTTTTCACCTGTAGACTCTGTCATTGTATTGTAAATGTGATAAGCGCCGTCTAGTAGTGAATAGTAGTTGTACTTTTCCTTGTAGGAATAAGTTTTTCCATCTGGTAGTGTAGTATCAGCTGGAAGAACTTGAACTATATTTGGAGTAATCTTAGTTTCTGATCCATCACTTCCAATTTCCCATGTCTTAACAGCTGGAAGGTCGAATTCTCTATCTGCTTGGCCTGGTTCTCCTTCGCCAACTGTTACTGGACTTGCTAAAGCATTTCCATTAGCATCTTTAACTTCTATGGTTTGTTCTGGCATCTTTTTAGTGGCATCTATACCAGACCATGTTTGCTTGATTTTTATAGGTTGGTATTTGTTGATGTTAACACCTGAAAGTGAATAACCAGCTTCTGATTCTGTTATATTTGTATTAAATTCATAAACTGCGATTCTACCTGGATATTGTTGGTCTGATGGATTTGTTCCCTTTTCAGGAATTGTCTTATTAAGATCAGTTACATTTTGTTTAACAACCATCTTTCCAGTGTCTCTGTCAAGACCATATACTGCCATTCTTGATGAAGTTAGTTCTTGGTCTCCTGTCAACTCTCTTGTAGCTAAAGGAAATCCTACAACTGGGTTATTCTTTAAAGTATCGTCCCCTGTGGACACTTGGTCTGTTACTGTCCATCTTGCAGTAGTGTCAGATGTAAATTCACCTAGAATTGATGTTCTGTTATTAATTCCAACACGCTTAGTTGTAGTTTCTTCCACATAAGATTTGTTGTCAGCTGCATCATAGACTAGTCTTACTGCTCCTGATTTCTTTCTATTATTAAGAGCAACAGAAAAATCTATCATGTATTTTTCTTGAGTATCTGTTGTATTTGTTTGGAATGTATAAAGAACTTCTCTGGTAGATTCTTGAAGGGTATGGTTTCTAGATGAAACTATGCCAAATTTACCTTCAATTTCATTTGTTGATAAACCTTGGGTGATTTCTTTACCATTCAATAATAAATTGCTAGGTCCTCCTAGACCAGAGCCTTTTACTGTTGTTGCGTTTGAGGACAGTCCTAGGTCCTTTAAATCTTTGGTTGCTGTGAATCTAACTGACCATTTAACTGCTACAAGCTTACCATTTTTTACAACCGGAGAACCATGAGCGTCCATATAAACTTTATAGTCAGAACCTGGTTCTACTATTTGTAATACATCGTGACCGTCTTCTTCTGAAATACCATTTACAATATCCCCATTATTGTTAACTATTACTTCTGGAAGTTTTACTGGTCTTAGAACCCCTAGTCCAGAAATAGAATTATTAATAGAGTGTTTGTCTTTTGTTCCATCTAGTTCTTTTATTTTTTCTACATTATAATCGACATCTATAGCTATAGGGATTTGTAGATTTTTTGCTATTGGACTTTTTACAGTGTATTTTATTGTATTTGTAGTTGACTCATAAGAAGGTTCAGCTAAAACTTTTCCATCGTTTACTATATTTGGAAGAGTAGTTCCAGATTTTACAGTAAGTCTTGGATCCAATTTGATTTCAAAGAATTGTCCTGGTTGAATAGGTCCAGTAATAGTTGAAGTGTCAAGTCTAGTCCTAATTGTGAACTTCTTATTAGCTAAGTCTTCTGGGCTTGATCCAACAGGGTTTGCCATAAGCATATCTGGTCTAAAGTTTCCGTTCCTATCCCTTTCGATTAGCGCTTGGATTGCTTCTTCGTTGTCTTCCATTAGTTTGGCTTGGCCTTCTCTTGACAAGTCGTACTTGTCTTCAAAGCTGATAAGTAAGGCTTGGATTTCTTCTAAGCCGTTTTTTTCGTCTGCAAGTGCTTTTTTTAGTTCTTTGTCTGCTTTTTGTAGACCTGTTAAGCCTAGTGTTTCTTTAAGCTTATCTAGTAAGCCCTCTTTTTCTTCTTTTTCTTCTGTATTTTCTTTATCTTCTAATTTATTTGAATTATCCTTGTTTAGACTAAGTGCTGATTTTTCGTCTTTATCTTTTTTCATGTTTTCGACTTTGACATCGATTTTTATATCTCTAAGGCCTGGCGTTGTTATTATTAGTTCGCTAGATCCGAAAAGGCCTTCTTTTATTTCCTTATTTACGATTATATTCTTGTCCTTTAGTATATCGTCGTAAGTTAAGGTTTTCTTGTTGCCTTTAAAGTCTTCTACTTCGATTAGAAGACCTTGGCAGTCAAGCTTGCCGTCCTTGTAGACTGCTTTTATTCTGTTTACTACTCTCCAAGATTTGTAGCCAGGCTTTTCAATTTCTGTAGTTTCTAGGTTTAGGTTTTCACTAGCTTTAGCATTTTGTTCTGCTTGCTTTGCCCTTTCTACTGCTTGGTTAAGTTTGTCTTCTGCTTTTTGTTCTCTTTGTCGTCCTGCTTCGATTATTGCGTTGTCAACTTTATTTTGTGCTGGACTTTCTTTTTCTGGTGTTTCAATTATGGTTGATGATTCTTTTTGCCTTGCTGGTGCCTCTTGAAGTTTATTTGTTTCTTTACGATCTTCTTCTTTTTTTACGCCAGGAACTGAAAACAAATCATCCTCAGCTTGTACTTTTTTGGGCTTGGTTTCTGGTGCTAGTATAGATTTACTGTCCATCCTTGGTTCGCTCATTATTGAGTTATGGTTTTCCTCTTCGTCGAGAAGTGATCTTGCTGATACAGCAAGTGGACTGAACACTTCTAAAACCATTAACAGAGCCAATAAAAGGCTCATGATTCTTTTCAAAATGTTATTCATTATTACTCTCCTATCTCAATCAGTCTTTGTCTATACTAGGATTTTATGTATTCTCTAGTATTGTTATATCTATTTTAATACACTAATAATAAAGTATCCATACTTTTTTTATAAATTTCTCTTAAAAAATGGCTTGCTGCTGTCATTTTTTTGAAAGTTTTTTGCCCCCCCTTTTTTCTATTATTTATTAAAATATATAATGTATACATTTTCACTGGCTGAAACTATTGAAAATTAGCGACTCAGTATATTTCAACATTCGTAAATTATAATACTCATATTTTCATATTGATTTAAATTGTATTTTATTTATACAATTTTAATTTGCAAAAACCTATAGATTCCCTATTTAATCCTATTTTCGCATTAGTACACTGACTAGGTATTCTTACTTTTTTACTAGGAATTTTTGTCTTAAATTTAAATTATTTCAATTTTTTTGATTTTTTATATGATTTTTGTATTAAGTTAATGTTAATTTTTCTTTTTTATGTTTCAGGTCTGCTACTAAATTTTAATATAGCTTTAATATTTCTCCCTCTTTGTAATACTTCCTTAAAATTTTCCCCATAAATTTTTTTGATGCTTTTTTCCGCCCTCAACTATTTATTATTAGTTATTAATTTTTTGGTCAAAACTTAGTCCCCTCTAACTTTTAAATTTTTTCACCTACAATATATAGGTATATAATAGAAAGAATTTGAAAAAGATACTATATAATAGAAGGAATTTGATTTTTTTATGTGTTTTTTAAATATTTTCATATTCGCCGCAAATTTTTGTCAAAAAAATATGCAAGCAAACTTTTTTTAAGCTTACTTGCATTTAATTCTTTTTTATTTTATTCGTATCTCAAGGCTTCTATTGGATCCATTTTTGCTGCCTTGTTGGCTGGGTAGTAGCCGAAGAAAATTCCTATTAGCATGGAGAAGCCCACTGCCACAATTATGGCGCCAAGGGAAGGAAGTGTCCTTGCCTTTAGGAGTGTGGATCCGATTATTCCTATGATGGTGCCAAGGGCTATGCCGAAGATTCCTCCGATTATGCAAATTATTACGGATTCGATTATAAACTGCTTTCGTATGTCTCCACGAGTTGCCCCCAGTGCCTTTCTTATGCCAATTTCCTTTGTCCTCTCTGTTACTGACACGAGAAGGATATTCATTACTCCAATGCCACCTACTAAGAGGGAAATGGCTGCTATGGCTCCTATTGCCATTTGAATTGATGACATGGCATTATTCATTTGTTCTATTTCACTTTTTGCTGAATAAAAGGCTACCTCTGCTCTAGGATTGTCAGCATAAAATTTTGAGTTTAATTCATCAACTATTGATTTTGCCTCTTCTTCTATGCTGTCGGAGTTTTTTAGGGTGATTGAAAGATCATAGTAAACTGTTCTAGGTTCACTTAAAAGTTCTCTATCGCCTGTTGTTCTTGGTATATATACTGTCGAGTTTGAGCCATTTATTGACTGACCCATTACTGACATTTCTTCGTACTCATAGACTCCAATTATTGTGGCGACTATTAACTTGCCGTTGACTTCAATTTTTGCTTCTCTTCCCAAAACTTCTGGCGCAGATACTTTATAAACTTTTTCTAAAACTTTATCTGATATTACTGCTACTGATTTGCCACGAGCGACATCTTCTTCGTTTAAAAATCTGCCCGCAATCATCTTTAGTTTAAAAAGATTTTTTTCTCCCTCAGATGTGGAAGATATGGATACTGCTTCTTTGTTTCTACCATCTTTTACATAGCCTTGTCCACTTTCTCCATGATAGATTAACTCCTCTATTCTCCTGCCCTTTTGAGCCTCTAAATATTTTAGTATATCTTCTGTGAAGAAATCACTTCCATTTAATTCGCTGCCGTCATAGTCTCCATTTTTGGGTCTTACATAGATTTGTACTCCTGTGTTGGCTATGGAGTCAAAGGCCTTGTTCACTGATTTTGTCAGTGCGTCACCTATGGTTGTTATTCCTATTACTGAGCCTATGCCTATTATTATGCCAAGCATGGTCAAAAAAGATCTTAATTTATTTGATTTTAGTCCTTCTAAGGAGAGTTTTATTGTTTCTAATAGGTCCATTAAATCTCCTCCAAGTTCCCGTCAGTCATCTTGTAAATCCTAGTTGCTTCTTCTGCCAGTTCAAGGTTGTGGGTGATGACTATTATGGTCCTCTTCTCCACTTCGTTTAGCTTGTGGAATAAATCCATGACAGTCCTGCCTGTCTTGGAATCCAAGGCTCCCGTTGGCTCGTCTGCCAAGATTATGTCGGGATCATTTGCCATGGCTCTTGCTATTGCCACCCTCTGTTTTTGCCCTCCAGACAGTTCGTTGGGAAGGTGGTTCATCCTGTCCTTCATGTCAACTATTTCAAGGAGTCTTTCTGCATGCTCTGCCCTCTCTTTTTTTGATACTCCTGCATAGGTCATGGGGAGTTCTACATTTTTTAGGGCATTGGATCTTGGTATGAGGTTAAAATTTTGGAAGACAAAGCCAATTTTTTTGGATCTATAGGCTGAAAGTTCGCTGTCCTTTAGGGATGAGATGTCAACTT
Organism: Peptoniphilus hominis (ex Hitch et al. 2025); assembly: GCF_040096015.1. NCBI lineage: Bacteria > Bacillati > Bacillota > Tissierellia > Tissierellales > Peptoniphilaceae > Peptoniphilus > Peptoniphilus hominis (ex Hitch et al. 2025). The sequence continues at coordinate 29,772 of NZ_JBBMFO010000015.1, forward strand.
TATTTAGCTCGTAATAGCCTGATGTCTGCCTATCTAAGAGGCCTATAATGTTCATGAGGGTTGACTTGCCTGAGCCTGACTGTCCCACAACAGAGACAAATTCGCCCTCATTGACATCAAAATCTATGCCGTGAAGGATTTCCAGTTCATTTTCCTTTCCAATGTTAAAGGATTTTTTGATGCCCTCCATTTTTATCAGCTTATTTTTCATCTTTTTCTCCAGTTTTTTCATCTGGCAAAGGACTCTCTTCTATTGTTACAGTATTTCCTTCTCCGTAGCCTCCAGATGTGGCAAGGACTTTGTCATTTTCCTTTAGGTCCTTAGATTTTATGGCTGTCTCTGCGTCATTGGAAAGTCCTAGGTTCACTTCCACTTTTTGGATTTGGTACTTATCCTTACCCATATCCTTTAGGGCGAGTATATAATTTTTGCCATCTCTTTCAAAGACTGCATCTGTTGGCACCTTGAAGGTGTTCTTTTCTTCGCTCATGATGTATTTTACTCTAAGGCTCATGCCTGGTGCCAGTTTTGTTTCTTGTCCCTCATCTAATTCAATTGTTGTCTTGTAGAGGACTTCGCCCGTTTTATTGTCGGCAGAGTCTGGCATTGGCACTGGATCTATGGAAATTACCCTGCCCTTATAAGTTTCACCCATGGCTGAATCTGATGTGATTTCCACAAGTGTTCCCACTGCCACTGAATTTTTGTCGTATTCTTTTACTTGTGATTCGATCCTCAAGGTGTCAATGGTTTCGATTTTTGCCACTGCTGCCGCTGGCGCTTGCCCTTCCTTGGCATTCACTTCTGTAACTGTGCCGTCAGCTGGTGCCTTTATCAGTGATTTTTCCAATTCTTCCGTCAAATTTTCGATTTCCACACTGTCTAAGTTGTTGGCGCCTGCCTTTGCAGTCTTTAGGTTGTCAGATAAGCCAGAAATTTCATTTGCCACTTGGGTCTTTGTGGATTCGAGATTTCTCTTGGCGCTTTCGTAATTGTCCCTGGCTGTCTCTAGGTTTTGCGCCAGTGTCTTTAGTTCGTCATCACGGGCTTTTTGTGCTTTTATGGCTTTGTCGGCATCAGAGGACAAGTCTTCCTTGGCTTTTTTCACTTCAAGCCTTGTTGCGTCAACTTGTTTTTGTTGACCTTCCAATTCTTTTTCCATTGCTTCTGCTTCTGATGTATATTTTTGCTGGTCAGCCTTGGCAGTGGCAAGGTCTTCTGATATTTTATTTACTTGGATTTCTACTTCGTTTTGTGTCCTTGTAAGTCTATTGATGTTTTCGTTGGCTGATTTTTTTATTTCCTCAAAGTTTATTGCCTCTATATCGTCTTGATTTTTTATAATGTCAGAATTAACTTTATTCAATTCGTTTTCTATTTCTATTATTTTTTGAGGATCATTTTCCTTCGATTTTTGTAAGTTAAGCTGATCTTTTCTTGCTTGAAGTGCAGACTTATCAGATTGTAAACTTGTAAGTTTTCCCTGAGCCTCAGAAAGTCTACCCTGTTCTTCCTTAATGGAAATTCCAAGTTCAGTTAGTCTTTTCTTCTCATTATCAAGTGCATTTTGTAGATAGTCCTCTTGCCTTGCCTTGTCTGCTGCCAGTGCCCTGTTGTCGGCAATTTTATTTGCATTCTTGTTCATGTCATCTTGCAGCTGTCTATATTTTAAGTCTGTTGCCTCTTCTTGATAGGCAAGATTTTCCTTCGTGCTCTTTTCTGCAACCATGCCTTGATTGTAGGCTTCATCCAAACTTCTTTTGAAGTCGTCATAGGATTTTTGTGCCGCAAGGTACTGGTCCATGGCTTGAGTAAGTGAAGTCTCAGCAGCGACTATGGCTGGATTTTTGCCAGAATCACGACCGGAAATTGCCTCATCAAGTCTTTTTTTGGCAGCAGAAATTTGTGCAGAAAGGTTTTTGTCTGTGGCAGACTTTTGTGCCCTTCTTGACTTTAGTTGCTGCTCAATAGAAGATGAATCAAGCTGAGCAATAACATCGCCCTTCTTCACCAGGTCGCCCACTTTTACATTTACATGAGTGACAGGAAGTGGCTTTTCTGCAAAAACTTCCACAGAGTTTGAAGGCACAACCTTGCCCTTTTCTGTCACAGAGTTAGTTACGCTGCCCTTCTTCAGTGTCACCACTTGGTTGGAAGAAATTATCTCTCCCTCTTTGCCATTTATCTTTCCTGAAATTATTTTAAAAATCAAAAATGCAAGGGCTATTAATAAAATTAGTCCAAGGATTTTTGTAATTTTGTTCTTGAAAATAAAGTTTTTTGTCCTTATGTATAAATTCTTCATATCTACCTCCGCAGTCAATTATATAATAATTTCCTTTGCCTTTGCAATAGTTATAAACTGCACATTTCTTAAATTTTTATTAAGATTAAGTAAAATTTTTATTAGTGAGTTTTATAAATTATAAAACATTTTATATAAAGATATAGTTAAGCTATAATGTAGTAGAGGTGATTACCATGGAAATGGCTGTCTTAATTTTATTTATGCTAATTTTATTCCTGGCAATAATTTTTAAAGTACCGATAGCCTTGGCTCTTTTTATAAATTTAATAGTCCTTGCACTTTATGCCTACAAGAAAAATTTTAGCCCAAGAGAAATTTTTAAGATGATTTCCCTTGGCATAAAAGACACCAAGACAATACTCCTGGTCTTTTCCCTTATCGGCATGATCACTGGCATTTGGCGACTATCTGGCACCATTGCCTACATAATTTATCATGGCACAAGTTTCATCTCGCCGAAGTTTTTTTATGTAGGAGTTTTTATTTTTAACTCCGCAATATCCTTTTTAACAGGAACAAGTTTCGGCACAGCATCAACTGCCGGCATAATTTCCATGTCCATATCAAATGCCATGGGCTTTAGTCCAGTAGTTACCGGCGGGGCAATTTTGTCAGGCTGTTTCTTTGGCGACAGGTCCTCTCCCATGTCCACATCAGCACTACTTGTGGCGACTCTCACAAAAACTGATTTATATAAAAATTTAAAGAATATGTTTAGGACTTGCATAATTCCCTTTGCCCTAACAATAATAACTTATCAAATCTTTAACCTTGGCATTGACGCAAGGGTCGACAAGGAAGGCATAAAGCTAATAAGAGAAATATTTAATTTCAACCCTTTATTGATTATCCCAACCCTTTCCATCATCCTGCTGTCAATTTTTAAGGTGAACTTAAAAATAAATATGGTGATTTCCATTGTAATATCAATAATTTTTGCCGCAGTCTTTCAAAATAAGGGGGCAGGCGAAATTTTTAGGGCGCTAATCTTTGGCTTTCACATAGATTCTGAGGCAGGTAAGCTTATAAATGGCGGCGGTCTTGTCTCCATGCTAAAGATGCTTTTAATCGTGGGTATATCCTCTGGCTACTTTGGGTTTTTTAAGGAGACAGACCTTCTTGTGGGAGTAAAAAAATATGTAAGAAGGCTTTTTGCAAGGCTGCCCCACATGGTGACCATGTCTATAATGTCCACAGTGATTTCAATTTTTTCATCCAACCAAACTCTTACCATAATGCTCACTTATGAAATGGCTCGTGAAAGCTATGGCGATAGCGAAAAGTTGGCGCTAGACATGGAAAACTCTGCCGTCATGACTCCCTCCTATATACCATGGAATATAGCAGGCAGGACACCCCTGGAGATGGTTGGCGCACCAGTTCTATCCCTATACTTCTCCTTCTACCACCACTATATAGTCCTAGTTAACACCCTAGCTTCTGTGATTGAGTTTAAGAAAAATAAAAAGAGTTAAGTTAAGGACTTGTAAAAATTGGAAAATATATATGTCTTAGAAATTTTAAAAAATAAAATTTTTGGCAAAAAAAACTCAGGCACTTCTATGTGATTTGTACCTGAGTTTTTTATTTTCTAAAATTTTAAATCTTAGTAAAGGTTCTTGGTGTTAGTTTGTGCTCGATTATTCCCAGCAAAAAGTCTGCCAAGACTGCCATGAGGGCTGTTGGGATTGCCCCTGCTATTATTATTGGACTGCCGTTGGCTACTGTTATTCCTCTCGTTATGATGTCGCCAAGTCCGCCTGCTCCTATGAAGGTTCCCACTGCTGTCACTCCTATGGCAAGGACTAGGGCGTTTCTTATGCCACCCATTATTATTGATATGGCAAGGGGCAGTTCCACCTTTGTCATTAGCTGAAGATTTTTCATGTAGATCACTTAAAATCTTAATTGTATAAATCTTATTAATTCTTTTATCTCTTGATCACTTTGTATCTCAAAAATCGGAATGTTTTTTAACTTTGAAAATTCCTTAGCCCTTTTGATTTCAGCTTCTTGAAAATCATATATTAATCCTTCATCCCAGGATTTATTATCTCGAGTTTCTAACCTGTTTTTTATAACTTCTGGTCTTTCAGTCTTTAAAATTATTTTTTTTATTTCAATATCATTAAATATTGAAAAAGGCAACTCGACTATTTCTGCATTAGCATTCAACAAAGTAAAATGACCATCTAATAATACAATTTCATCATTCGAAAAAATATATTCACTTAATTTAAGCTTCCATAAATCTTGGTTGTTTTCAATGTTTTGGGTGAATTTCTCTCCACTTTTAATATCATTACCAGCTTCTCTAATTAAATCGCTTACTGATAAGCTTATTATATTCATAAATGTTTTTAACTTATCCGTTAAAGTTGTTTTTCCGACACCGTGTATACCTACCAATAAAAAATATGACAAATCAACGCCCTCCTACATAACAGAATGACTGTGGAGCTGTCTTTATATTACAATCAAGTTGTTTCAAATCTAAAGGCTCATCGTATTCAACAAAATCTTCTATTTTTATTGCAAACCCGCTTTCTTGGTCTTTAAAATATCTGTAAAAAAACTCTTCTGAAATGCCAGAAAAATTTTTTGTCTCTTTCCAAAGCGCCTCCAAATCGCGTTCAATAATTTCTCCAATTTCAAATTCTCCAACTACTTTGCCATATGGCTTTGTCGCATAAACTATTACAGATGATACATTTGGTTGTTTAAATAGTTTTTTTCTATATTCAAATTTTTTCTTACCCTCAATAATTTCTTTTACAAACTCTGGTTTAATAGATAATAAAACTTTCATTCAATTCTCCCTCTTCTAGTATTTTAGCAAACTGTTTATCTGTTAAATGAACATATCCCATGTAAGTTTTTCTATCAAATCCAATCTTTTCAACCAAATCTTTTCTAATAATTCTATGATTTAAAGGAGCATTATACAACATTTTTATTATATACGGGTATTTTCTTGTTGCCCAAAAATAGCTTAACTCATTTTTATTAAAGATAGTACCTTCACCACAATAATTTATAAATCCTTCTAAAGAATTAAACTCATCAATATATTTCATTTCTACAACTGTACAAATCGAAGTAGCCACTGATGAATACTCTGCTACGTTATTTTCTTTTGTTCTATAGATAACGATAAAATCTCCTGGCTTCATATTAGTTACTCCAACCATATTACAAAGATATATTTTTTCACTTGTATTAGTAAATGATAAATCTTCTACAATGTGATTACGCTCTGTGTTCAGTCTGGAATCAGGAAAAAGTTTTGTATGATATTCTGGACGAATTGATAGCAAATGTTTATCCGTATTATTCGATAAATTAATTCTAGGAAAATCTTTATAAATATTACCTTGTTTTCTCAAATCTTTAAAATAAACTAATTCGCCATTAGATTTTTTACCCCAAAGTAAAAAACCAAATTTCTCAAATAAATTAATCAAACCTTCTTGTTTTTTAAATAATGTAGCATATGTAAAATCATAACCATCATTTAACATTTTTCTTAAAATAATACTTAAAAACCTTTGCCCCAATATGGTTCCATGTGAGTCTATCTTTAATGTTCCAATTTTTAATCTTCTTCTTTTGTCAAAAGCTGGTATTATATCAAGATCGTCTTCTTCTTCATCTTTAAGATATAAAAACCCTGCTAATTGCCCATTTGACCTTAAAACATAGGCTTTTTCTCCCATATCAGCTTTCTTCTTTAACCAAATATCAAAATTTTCATAATCAGTTCTTAGAGAATCAAAAAATATATCATCGAAATTTAAGTCTTTAATTTGAACTCTTTCAATAACATCTTTATTCATTTTGCACCTCCTGTTAAATTAATTATAACATTTATAAAATTTTTATATACTTTTTAATTAACATAAAACGAATAAAATTTTTGAATTTTAAATCTTGGTAAAGGTTCTTGGTGTTAGTTTGTGCTCGATTATTCCCAGCAAAAAGTCTGCCAAGACTGCCATAAGGGCTGTTGGGATTGCGCCTGCTATTATTATTGGGCTGCCATTAGCTACTGTTATTCCTCTCGTTATGATGTCGCCAAGTCCACCTGCTCCTATGAAGGTTCCCACTGCTGTCACTCCTATGGCAAGGACTAGGGCATTTCTTATGCCGCCCATTATTATTGATATGGCAAGGGGCAGTTCAACTTTTGTCATGAGCTGAAGCTTGGTCATGCCCATGCCTGTGGCTGCGTCAACGAGTTCTGGTGTTACTGAATTTATTCCCGCCACTGTATTTTTTAGGATTGGAAGGATGGCGTATAAGAATACGGCAAAGACCACTGTGTCTGGTCCCGTTCCTATTAAAAACATGAGGATGGCAAGCATGGCAAGGGAAGGTATTGTCTGCATTACATTGGCAATGCTAATGGTAAGCCTTGATAGTTTTCTCCTTCTTGCCACAAAAAATCCAAGGGGAATTGCTACTATTGATGCAAATAAAACTCCGTATATGGAAATTAGAAAGTGTCTAAGGAACTGCTCAAAGACATAGGATGAGTTTTGTGCATAGTAAATTATTACATCAGACATTTTTTCCTCCTTCCACAAATTCTTTGTATTCTTTTATTTTATTTTTGTCAACTTTTAGGTCTTCAAAATAATTATTCTTCTTCAAAAAGTTTTCTGCTACCTTTGCTGGCATTTCTAAGTCTTCATCGGCTTGCCTGTTTAATTCCTGCATGGTTTCTGATGGGATTTGTCCCACAAGTCTCATGATGGTTTCTTCCACTTCTGGATATTTTTCTACTATTGCCTTTGATGCTACTGGTGAGCAATCATAAGGTGGGAAGAGTCTTTTGTCGTCTTCTAGGACTACTAGGTCGTAGGATGAAATTTTGCCATCTGTTGAATAGCCAAGGACCACATCCATTTCTCCGCTGGCAAGGGCTGTGTAGACAAGTCCTATGTCCATGGGGTAGATTGTCTTAAATTTAAAGCCGTAAATTTCTTGGAAGGCCTTGTAGCCGTCGCCCTCTCTCTTTATCCAAGCTGTATCCACGCCAACACTGGCTTTATCTGCTAGTTTTTCAAGGTCTGAAACCTTCTTTAAATTATTTTCTTCTGCAAATTTTTTTGTAACCATAAAGGCATAGGTGTTGTCAAAGCCAAAGGATGGATACCAATATCTTTCCCATCTCTTGTAATATTCCTTCATTACAACTTCTTCTGCCTTTTTTGGATCCTTTATGGGTTCCATGCCAAGCTCGCCACTGAGGGCTGTGCCTGTGTACATGCCTCCAACTACATTGACATCTCCCTTTAACATGGCTATGTGATTTAGGACTGATGATGATAGGTTTGTTATAAGTGAAACTTTAAGGTCTGTGTGGTGCTCAATCATTTGCTTTACTATTTCACCTAAGATTTGTCTTTCTGTATTTGAGCCTGTGGCTACAACTACATTGGTCTTGGTATTTCCTCCTAGACCTGGAAGGGTGCAAGATGTTAAAAGCATGGATAGCATTACAAAAATCAAAATTAGTTTTTTTAATTTATTTGTTTTTTTCATTATGCCACCCCACTTGTCTTGTTAGGTGAAAGTTTGTCTTCAAGTATGCCAAATAAGAAGTCTACAATTATTGCCATAAGGGTAACTGGGATTGTTCCCCAAACTACCATAGGCATTATGGCATTGGTAAGTCCGTTAAAGATAAAGTCGCCAAGTCCACCTGCTCCTACATAGGCTGCAAGTGTTGTCCAAGCAAGGACATAAATGGCAGAAAGTCTAATGCCACTCATAATTACTGGCATTGCCATAGGTATTTGCACTTTAAATAAAATTTGTGACCTGGTCATGCCCATGCCCCTTGCCGCATCTATTAGCTTGTCATTTACTCCTGCTATGCCAAGATAGGTGTTCCTCAAAATTGGAAGTAGGGAATATATGAAAAGTGAAACTATGGCTGGCTTTTTGCCCACGCCAAAAATTGGAATCATGAGGGCAAGTAGAGCAAAGGAAGGCACAGTTTGTAGAACTGATGCTATTGCCATGACAATTTTTGCTGCCGTCTTTGAGCGTGTCAAAAATATGCCAAGGGGCACTGCTATTAAAACTCCAAAAAAGAGTGAAATTGAGGCAATAAAAAGATGCTCCAGGGACTTTGAAAGGATCTCCGTGCTATTAGTCATTAAGAAATTAAGCATTATCTTCACCTATCTTCTTAGAGGATTCTCCCGATGCATCCTTCATAAGTTTAGATAAATTGTCATCTTCAAAAATTTCTTCAACTTCATCTTCCTCTTCATTTTCCCAAAGGTTTGTGTAGATTGTGTCAACTACTGAGGCTCTAGTTACAAGTCCAACTAGTTTATTTTCAGAGTCAACTACGGGAAGATTTTTTATGTCCAAGTTATAAATGTCACGAATGGCATTCATTATTACAGTGTCTTCTCTTATGGCATAGACCTTTTCCATAACTTCATCAAGAGATTTTATCTTCTTGCCAAATCGACCAATGTCAAACATACCCACTGCTCCAAGTAGATGATTTTCTTCGTCTGTTACAAAAATTGTGTCTACTCTCTTCTTTCTCATAAGGGCTAGGGCATCGTAGGTTGACCTATCTGAAGTTAAGGAAACTGGATTCTTAAGCATAATAGTTTCCACAGTCCTATAAGATGTCTTGGCTTCGTTTAACTTTTCTTCCCCAAGCATATCTTCTACATACTTGCTCTTTGGATTTTTCAAAATATTTTCTGGCGTGTCAAATTGCTCCACATGACCCTTTTTCATAATTACAATTCTATCTGCAAGGCTAAGTGCCTCGTCCATGTCGTGAGAGACAAAGACTATGGTCTTTCCCATTTCCTTTTGCAGTCTCTTTACCAGTTTTTGTAGGGCGTCTCTAGTTATTGGGTCAAGGGCACCAAAGGGCTCGTCCATTAAAATTATGTCTTGGTCTGCCGCAAGAGCTCTTATTACACCAATTCTTTGTTGTTGACCTCCAGATAATTCTGAAGGATATTTATCTAAGTAAGATAGTGGAAGGTCCACTTTTTCGATTAAATTTTCTGCTATGGGTCTTAATTTGTCTTCGTCCCACTTCAAAAGTCTAGGCACGAGGACAATATTGTCATAGACAGTCATGTGTGGCAAAAGTCCAATTTGTTGAATTACATAGCCAATTTGCCTTCTTAAGTCAACGGGATCCATTTCATTTATATTTACGCCATTTATTAAAATTTCTCCGCTAGTAATGTCATTCATCCTGTTGATCATTCTCATGCAAGTTGTCTTGCCCGATCCACTGGCTCCAATAAAACATATAAATTCTCCATCCTTAAATTTTAAATTTATATTTTCAGCTGCAACCTGATTGCCGGGATAGATTTTACTGACATTTTTAAATTCTATCATTTCAATCTCTCCTTTTCTGTCTTTTTTTATTATACCCCAAAAAAGACATTTTCAATTTTTTGTTTATTTTCCACATTTTTGGGTTATAATTTTAATAGCCGATTGTATTTTTGTTTTAAGGAGGCATATTATGGCTAACGATTATCACGAACCCGCAGCGGAAATGACAAAGAAATCAAGAGAAATTATTAGGGCGATTAATTCACTAAAAGAAGAAATCGAAGCAGTTGACTGGTACTACCAAAGAGTTGCTGTAACTGATGACAAGGAATTAAAGGAAATCATGTGGCACAATGCTGAAGAAGAAATTGAACACGCAATGATGACCCTTGAATGGCTTCGCCGCAACCAAGAAGGCTGGGACGAACAAATGAGAACTTACTTGTTCTGCGAAGGAAATATTTTGGAAGCAGAAGAAAAAAGTAAAGAAGAAGATGAGGAAGAAGACAAAAAAGATAAGAAGAAGAAAAAATAAATAATTTATATTTAAAATTTTCCAAGAAAAAACTGCTTAGAGAATAATTTTCTCAAGCAGTTTATTTTTTATTTTAAATTTTTTTCATTCTTAAATCTAAATTTTTCTCGTCGATTTTATATTTTGTATACTCTCTCATTAGTTCATAAAGAGTTGATGCCAGTGGAATAAAAGCCCACATTCCCACTACTCCAAATAATGATCCACCAAGTGTAATGGCAACAAGAGTCCAAAGTGAAGGAAGTCTAACTTCGTCTCCAACAATTTTTGGATAAATTAAGTTTGATTCAAGTTGTTGAAGAATTACAATTAAGACCAAAAACATAAGAGCCTTTGTGGAGTCTTCTATTACTATCATAATAAAGCACATTGCTCCACCAAGGAAGGGACCAATAATTGGAATTAAATCTGTGACGCCAACTATTACCCCAAGAGTTGCCGCATTGGGTATCCTTAAAACAAAGGAAGCCACAAAGGTCGCAATACCTATAATAGTTGAAACTGTAAGCTGTCCTCTTATGAAACCAAAAAAGTTTTCGTGAAGAAGATGAAATACATGAATTATTTTATTTGCAAGATTGTTATCGAAAAAGGAGTAACAAATTCTCTTAGCTTGATAGCCAAGTCTTTCCTTATCTGCCAAAATGTAAATTGATATAATTAGGGCAAGCATAAAGGATACAAGTCCACCTAAAATACTTGATGCAGTGGAAAGAGCGCCACTAAGTATTTGTGATGACTTGTCACTGGATGTGACAAATCCCTTTATCCTATTAAATATTTCATTCCAGCTTAAATTGTCATATTCACTTTGCAACTTGTCTGAATAATTATTTAGATAAGGTATTTCTCTAGTCTTATCTATTGCCATTTGTAAAAAGCTAGGTAGGGACTTTCTAAGTCCATCAAAGGAATTTATTAGCTGTGGCACAATTATTGCAGTAATAAGGAAAAATACAAGTATTATAAATATAAAGGAAATTGCAATAGAAATTGTCCTCTTGTGTTTTTGAAATTTTTCATTTCTTACCTTGTCAAAAACTTTTCTCTCTAAAAAGTTTAGAGGTATTTTCATAATAAAGGCAATGACTCCTCCAAGTATAAAGGGTGCCAATATACCAAGTAGGACTCCAAAGCCTTTGAAAATACTTTTGCTATTTAAAAATAAATAGGCGACAAATAAAAGTGCCAGTCCCAGTAAAAAAACTTTCTTGTAAACTTCGTTTTTAAAGGATAGTTTTTTCAAAGGAAGGCTTGTCTTTTCCATTTCTTCTAGTTCTTTTCTTTCTTCTCTTTCTTCTCTTTTTTCTCTTCTTTCTTCCATATTTCTCCTCTATTCTTTTGAAAAGTCGTCAAATAATTTAAAGTAGTCTTCAAAAAAAGATTTTTGCATACTACTTATGCTCTTGACGTAAATTTCAGAAAAATCCATCATGAGCTTCATTTGCCTTGAGAAGATGTCGGCGTAATCGTCTATTATGCCCATAGTTTCTTCTTCCATCTTCTCTTTGTCATAAAGCATTGGCAAATTATTTTTTTTCTTAAATTTTTTCTTCCTGTCATCTTCAAAATTGCTTGGATTTACTTCCATAATTATTTCAAAATCCTTGTTGGAGGGCTCATCTTTTTCCTTGTAGTCAATTTCAAGTTTTTCTTCTTTACGAGGAGCCTTGCTATAATCAAGGGGAAGCAAAAATCTTATGGGATTTACTGCAAGAGCCTTCTCATCCTCATCCTTGGTAAAGGAAATAACGCCCCTATTTTGGTGCTTGGAAATCTCCTGTAATTTTAAATCCTCTTCATTTTTTGAAGCTGCATTATTTTTTAAATCTTTTTTACTCAATTTAGAAACCTCTCAATACATCAGGTCTAAAGTTTTTCTTTTTCAAAGTTTTTTCAATGGACTTTATTAGAGCCTCTCTATCTTCATTTAAGTTGCCTGCAAGTAGGACATAATTTGATGCGTGATTGGACCTAAAGACTGTGCCTTCTGAATCCACATGCTCCAAAAATATTTTCATCTCTTCCAAAATTTCTCCTGCATCTGGCATTTTAAATTTGCCAGAGATGTAGTCGGCATAAAGAGGAGTGTTCTTATAAATTCTCATTGTGAGATATCCCAAAAAGTCTGGCTTTGTTTCAGAGACAAGTTTGGCAGTTCCAATAGCATTTCTTTCCATGCCATCAACTCCACCAAGACCTGCAATAATAGTTACAGAAGTCTTAAAACCTGCTTCCTTTGCCTTTTTCATTGCTGTGACATATTCCTCATAGCTGATGCCCTTTTGAATCTCTTTTAGGAGGTCCTCGTCGCCTGTTTCAAAACCAATATAGAGCATTTCAAGTCCTTCTTCTCTTAGAGCCTTTAATTCTTCAAGGGACTTCCTGTTAATGTCCTGGGCTGTCGCATAGGATGAAACTCTATTTACATTGGGATAATATTCTTTTATAGTTCTTAAAATTTCAAGTAGATCTTCTGTCTTTAAGATCAAGGCATCTCCGTCAGCCAAGAAAATTCTCTCGAAATAATCTCCATAGGAGCTCATGTCGATTAAATCCTTTTTTATATCTTCAAGAGGTCTAATCCTAAAGTCGTCATCTTTATACATGTAGCAAAATGTGCAAGAATTGTGGGAGCAACCCACTGTTGCCTGAATAATTAGAGACCTTGCCTCACTTGGCGGTCTAAAAACATTTCCGTAATACTGCATATTTCTTCCCTTTCTATTTTTCTATTTTTAATTTTTACCGTGTTTCTTTAAAAGTTGGTCCTTAACTTCCCAAAGTTTTTCTGACAAGTCAACGATGTATTCATTTGGATTGTCAAGTCTCTTTGTTTCTTCCCAAAGTGTGTCAAGTTCTCTCTCTGCCTTTTCCTTTATCTCTTCAAGGCTTGGAAGCTTGTAGACAAGTTTTCCCTTGTCATAAATTTGTACTAGAACCTTTTTGGCTGTGTAGTCAGTGAGGGTTTTTCTCTTCCAAGTGTAAACTGGGTGGAAGATTTCATAATTGTCTTCAGGAATTTCTTCATCCCTTAGGGCAATTACATCTGCCATTGCCTTGCCTGTTTCATTTTCATAAAATCTGTAAAGTTCTTTAAAGCCTGGAGTAGTAATTTTCGCAACATTTTCAGAAATTTTTATCTTTGGAATAATTTTTCCATCTTTACTTACAGTTGCAACTAATTTATAAACTCCGCCAAAAACTGGAGATGATTTTGATGTAATAAGTCTTTCCCCAACTCCAAAGGAATCAAGCTTTGCCCCTTGGTGGAGGATTGTCCTTATAGTGTACTCGTCAAGAGAGTTTGATGCCATAATTTGTGCGTCAGGATAGCCTGCATCGTCAAGCATTTTTCTCGCCTTGTTGGAGATGTAAGTGATATCTCCTGAGTCAATTCTTATTCCCTTTGGTCTAAATCCACGAGGGAGGACTTCTTCGTCAAAAACTTTTATGGCATTAGGTATGCCTTCCTTTAGGGTGTCGTAAGTGTCAACTAGAAGTAGACAGTTGTCTGGATAAACTCTTGCAAAGGCCCTAAAGGCTTCAAGTTCAGAGTCAAACATTTGAACCCAAGAGTGTGCCATGGTGCCAAGAGCTGGCACTCCAAACATCTTATCAGATAAAGTGTTGGCAGTTCCTGCACAGCCACCAATGTAGGCAGCCCTTGCTCCTAAGTTTGCAGCAGAATAACCTTGCGCCCTTCTTGATCCAAATTCAACAACTGGCCTTCCCTTGGCTTGCTTGACAATCCTAGATGCCTTAGTGGCAATCATTGATTGATGATTTAAAGTCAAGAGAACCATAGTCTCAAGCATTTGTGCCTGGATAGCAGGACCCTTAACTGTGACAAGGGGTTCACCTGGAAAGGCGAGAGTTCCCTCTGGCATTGCCCAGACATCGCATTGAAAGTCAAAATTATATAGATAATCTAAAAATTCTTCGTCAAAAATATTTTTGTCTCTCAAAAATTCTATGTCTTCTTCGGAGAAGTGGAGATTTTCCATGTACTCGATTAATTGTTCTAGACCAGCAACAATTGTGTATTCACCGTTGTCAGGTACTTCCCTAAAAAACATATCAAAGATGACAGTCTTGTCTCTCATGCCTTCCTTAAAAAATCCATTTGCCATTGTTAATTCATAAAAATCCACAAGTAATGTGTAATTTTTCTTAACGTTATAATTTACCATTTTATACTTCCTTTTCTTCTTTCTACATAAGTAGAGTCCCTTAGTTAATTACATAAATTATATCACATCATAAATATTTTTTGAAAAATTAATGATTTTTAGCCCTTTATTTTAAAATAGATGTTTTTTATAAATCACCAATATTTTTTTAGCAGAAAAATTTTTAACTGGCCTACAAATTCTATTATATTAAAAATAAAAATTAACTGTGCTATAATAAGATTAGATTGGTAAAGGTGGAATTTTTTGGAAACAATAAAAAGCACTGTGGACATAGAAAGGTCCCTTATAAAAACTTACAGACGAGACATATATAAAAAATTTGTGCAAGGCGTAAATAAGTACCAGCTTATAAGCCCTGGCGACAAGATTGCCGTTGCAATTTCTGGTGGCAAGGACTCCCTCACTCTTGCAAAACTCTTGCAGGAATTAAAGAAACACAACAAGGTGCCCTTTGACCTGGAATTTATAGCCATGGATCCAGGATACCTTCCTGAAAATAGAGAGAGGTTGGAGTTTAACTGCGAAAAGCTTGGCATACCAGTAAAGATTCACGAGTCTGATGTTTTTTCCGTTGCAGAAAAAATGTCTGAGGGCGGATCTCCCTGCTATATGTGCGCGAGAATGCGCCGTGGAAATTTATACAACAGGGCTCAGGAACTTGGCTGTAACAAGCTTGCCCTAGGTCATCACTTTGACGATGTCATAGAGACTGTTCTTTTAAATATAATTTATGCTGGCGACTTCAAGACTATGATGCCGAAATTAAAATCGCAAAACTTTGAAGGGCTTGAACTAATTAGACCCATGTATTTAGTTCGTGAAGAGGCAATTATTCGCTTTATGAGGTCAACGGGACTATCTGCCCTTGACTGTGCCTGCACTGTGACAAAGAAAAAGTCTGGCAACAAGAGATTTTTTATTAAGGACTTAATCGAAGAGCTAAAAAAAGAAAACAAAAATGTAGACATAAATATTCTTCGAGCAACTGAAAATGTAAACATGGAACAAATCTTAGGATTCAAAGAAAAGGGAGAGCGACACGACTTTTTGGAATTTTATTAGGAGGAGATATTAAAATAATTTCTTGTCAAAGGACTTGGTCCTGATCTTAAAAGACTTAAGGTAGTTTAAATAAATTAAAAATAAGGAGGATTTTATGGAAAATTTATTGTCAGTGCCTATTAAAAATGACATTTACTATATAGGCACAAATGATAGAAAGACTGAACTATTTGAAGGCATGTGGCCCCTACCAAAGGGAGTTGCTTACAACTCTTTTCTTGTTAAGGGCGAAAAAAATGTACTTTTTGACTTAGTAAGAGTAAACACAATTGATTCCTATGTGCAAAAAATAAATGAAATAATTGGCGAAGGTGAAAAGATTGACTACATTATGATTAATCACATGGAGCCAGACCACACTTCTTCAATTAAATCAATTTTGGAAATCTATCCAGATGCGAAACTTGTTACAAATAAAAAAGCTGTTGCCATGCTAAATAATTTCTATGAGATTACAGACAACATCATAGAAGTTAAGGATGGTGAAACACTAGAACTAGGAGATAAAAAATATACTTTTTACATGACTCCAATGGTTCACTGGCCTGAATCTATGGTAGCCTATGAAGAAACTACAAAGACACTTTTCTCACAAGATATTTTTGGTGGCTTTGGAACTCTTGACGGCGGAATTTTTGACGATCAAATTGAATACGACGCTCACTATCACGAAGAAACAACAAGATATTTTATAAATATAGTTGGAAAATATGCAGCACAAGCCCTTAAAGCTTTAAATAAATTAAGTGGACTTGAAATAGAATTAATTTGTCCAGATCACGGACCTATTTGGAGAGAAGATCCTAAGAAAATAATTGACATCTACACATCTCTTGCTAAACAAGAAACTGTTGACGGATGCGTTGTTATCTACGGCTCAATGTATGGAAATACTGAAATGATGGCAGAAGCTGTGGCAAGGGGACTTTCTGAAGGCGGACTTAAGAATATCAAGGTCAGAGACATCACAAAGACATCTAACTCCTATCTCCTATCAGATATTTGGAGATACAAGGGCGTAATCATAGGATCATGCTCCTACGACAACAACTTATTCCCACCAATGGATTATCTAATGACAGAAGTTTCTCACCAAAGAATGAAAAATAATTATTGGGGAATTTTCGGCTCCTATTCTTGGTCAGGCGGTGCTCTTAAAACCCTAAAGAAATACATGGAAGATGGCAAGTACGATGTACTTGACACACAACTAGAAATCCAAGGTGCAGCAACGGATGAAGAAATTAAAAAGCTTATAGACTTTGGAAAAGAAATGGCTGCAAAAATTTTAAACAAATAAAAAATTAATCGTCACGAATTTTGAACTGACCCCCAAAAGTTGGACTAACAAACCAACTTAAGGAGGTCAGTTTTTTAAGGCTCTATGTCAAATATTGGGGAGACTCGTTAACTCGAGTCTCTCTTTTCATTTAAAAATCAATACTTAGACGCTA
>NZ_JBBMFO010000016.1:0-45020 GCF_040096015.1 Peptoniphilus hominis (ex Hitch et al. 2025)
GCGTCTAAGTATTGATTTTTAAATGAAAAGAGAGACTCGAGTTAACGAGTCTCCCCAATATTTGACATAGAGCCATTAATTTTCCCCAGTCTTATTTTTTTCTGTTCTTATTTTTATAATTTCAAGAATAAATAAAATTATTATGCCTATAAAAAATCCAAGTGGGCTAAAGGTATCTCTAGTAAGTGGTGCATTTCCACCTATAGTTGTTGGACCCATGACTATGGCATAAAGAGAGCCCACCATCATGCCGATGATGAGATAGATCATCTTGTCCCTGGTCCTTCTCATCCTATCTCTTATGACTCTAATGGACATAAAAATTCCAAATAAAATGCCAAGAGACATGACAAAAAGTGGCAAAATTTTTTCGAAATTAAAGCGAAGGACTTCCCCCACAGCTTCAACGACAGGTATGTAAACTCCAGCTATTAGTAAAATAGATGAGCCAGATATGCCTGGTAGGACCATGACAGAAATTGCCAGAGCTCCTGCCAAGAATAAATAAAAATACTCAAAAATATTGGGCTCTATTAAGTCAAAATTTCCAATGAGCCTGCTCTTGCCACGAAAATAAACTAGAAGGGCAACTACAAGGATGCCAATAAAAATAAAATAAAAATCTTCCTTGTGGTACCTTAAAATTTCCCTTTCGCTATTTATTACAAAGGGAAGAGACATGGTAGTCAGCCCCAAAAAAACTGATGACATAAAATAAATTTCACTTTGAAATAATTCTGACAGGAAAAAAATACTCAAAAGTAGTCCAAAGACCCAGCCCAGACCAAGTTTTAGGAGATAAAAAAAGGCGGGCTTTCTCTTATTTTTCTCTCCCTCAAAAAATAGGTGGAGAGCTTCTATAAATTTATCATAAAATCCAAGTATGAAGGCAATAGTGCCACCACTCACTCCAGGAACGGAGTCGGCAAGAGCCATGATCATACCGTGAAAAACATCAATTAACATAATTCCTCCATGCCTCTATGATAACATTAAATGATTGGTTTTATTATTAATTAATAGTAAAACTTCTTAAAATTCTATTAAAAATCGCATAAAATAAAAAATCCACTACTAAGTAGTGGAAAATTTATATAACTTATGAGGCTTCTCTGTCTTCTCCTATTTCATCATAAATGCTTTCGATATTATCTAAGTAAATATCAGAAAGTCTTGCAATATAGTTTGGTCCCACTATAACAGCTGCAATTGCTGCAACTATTAGGGCAATAAAGGAAACTGTCAAAATCTCTGGCATAGACTTTGCAGGAATTATCATGACAAGTGCCACAAGCGAAGAAATAATTGTAACCTTGAAATTTTTTAAGCCCATGATAAAAGTCTCTGAAAATAATTTAAAGCCTGCCTTTCCAATAAGTTTTAAGCAAGTAAAAAAGGGCAGGTCCCTATATCTTTCATCAGCCATAACAAAATTTGAATAGGCAAAAATAAGTGAAAGAAATACTGTTACTAAAATAAATAAAAGTGAAGCTAATAAAATCCCTCTCATGCCAGCATCAGTTAATACAGCCCCAGTTCCTGATGTTAGAGCTGAAAATAAAAGTGCAACAGAACTTATTAGACCAATTAAAATATTCATCAAGAAGACTTTTCCCGTAATTGTCTTTATTCCTCTAAAATATTCACTGAAGCTGCCTTCTCTATTATATAAAAGACCTCTACAGATTATGTAATTAATGATCCAAGCAAATATCGTTCCAATTACAGCAAGATTTCCGTCATAAATTCTTTCAAAAACTCTCGCTATAATTCCACCTAAAATCATTAAAAGGATAACTGAACCGTAATTAAATTTTCTCATTGTGACCTCCTATCTATGTCTGTTTTTATTTTAACACAAAATATACTTTAAAAACAAAAAAAGCCACTATCAAAGTGACTTTTTATTTTTATAAATCTTCTTCAACTGTCTTGGAATAAATCCCCTCATTGTTTTCTTCATAAATATCAGCTAGGCTTGCACGAAATCTTGGTGTGCAAAGGAAAAAAGCGATAGCAGCAATTCCACCAAATAAAAATGAAAATATAAGTCCTGATGGACTTTTAAAAGATAAAAATCCTGTGACAAGGGCTATGGGTAATGTTAGCAAGGAAATCTTATAGGTCCTAATTCCTGCCATAAAAGTTTCCTTAAATAATTTTAAACCTTCCCTTAGTCTATGATAACATTAATTCAAAATTTTTATTATTTATATGAGCAATTTTAATAATTTTTTATAAAAAAGTATTATAATGTCCTTAGGAATTTTAGGAGGAAGTATGAAAAATATAAGTATAAATGAACCTGTGGCAAGTCTTGTGGAAAAATATCCTGACTTGAAAAATATCTTAAAGGATATTGGTTTTAGTGAAATTACAAATCCCTTGGCACTTTCTAGTGTCGGAAAAATTGTTTCAATAAAAAAGGGAGCTGGAATAAAAAATATTGACCTCGACATAATTAGGGAAAAATTGCAGGAAGGGGGCTTTAATCTCATTGAAGACCAAGATCCTCAAGATAATCCTTCAGATGAAGGCAAGAGGCTTGAGCTTTTAAAGTCCTATATTGAAAGAGTTTCCAAGGGCGAGGACCTGGAGGCTGTTAGAAGTGACTTTGTTAAAAATTTTAAGGATGTTTCTTCAAAGGAAATTGTTGCGGCAGAAGAAAGCCTAATAAAAAGTGGTCTTCCCCTTGAAAAGGTTCAAAAACTTTGCGACATCCACTCTGCCCTCTTCCACGAAAGCAATATTATAGACGAGAGCCAAAAGGACCTTGAAAAAATCCCTGGTCATCCCCTAAATATTTTAAGCTTAGAAAATAAAAAAATTAAGTCCTTGGCTGATGGGGTTAAGGAAGGTGAAGACAAGCTAAAAAAGATAAGTGACCTTTTAAAAATAAATTCTCACTATGGAAAAAAGGCTGGACTCATCTACCCTCTTTTGAAGACAAAGTACAAGATAAGTGGTCCAAGTGATGTAATGTGGGCTGTTGATGACGAGATAAGAAGGGACCTATCAAAGATTATTAAGGCAAATTCTTATAGCCAAGAGGACCTCAATAAAATTTTAGACAGGGTTTATGAAATGATTTATAAGGAAGAAAATATCCTCTTCCCACTTTTAAAGGAAAACTTCACAGAGGAAGAGTGGAATAAAATCTATGGCGACCTTGGGGAGTATGGACTAGACCTAGTGGGTGAGCTTCCTCTTTGGAAGGACTACAAGCCTAAAGAAATTTCCCCAAAAGAAAAAATTTCTTCTGGAAGTCTAGACTTTGAAACTGGAAGTTTAAAGCTAAATGAGGCCATGCAAATCCTAAGGACCCTTGATGCCGAGCTTACCTTTATAGATAAGGATGACTTGGTTAGATTTTATTCTGAGGGGGAAGACAAGATTTTCCCTAGGCCTAAGTCCTGTTTAAATAGGGATGTAACTTCTTGCCACCCACCAAAGGTTGTGCCAATGGTTAAGTCCTTGCTTGATGATTTTAAAAACAAGAGGAAGGACCGTCTGGTGGTGTGCAGGAATATTAAGGGTAAGAAAATTCTTGTTAAGTATCTTGCAGTCTATGAGGATGGGGAATATATAGGCACCCTAGAAACAGTTGAAGACATAAGCCAATACTAAAGAGATTAAAAAAAAGCCACTATGAAAGTGACTTTTTATTTTTATAAATCTTCTTCAACAGTATTGGAATAAATCCTCTCATTGTTTTCTTCATAAATATCAGCTAGGCTTGCACGAAATCTTGGTGTTAAGAGGAAAAAAGCGATAGCAGCAATTCCACCAAATATAAATGTAAAAATAAGTGCTGCTGGACTTTTAAGAGATAAAATTCCTGTGACAAGGGCTATGGCTCCTGTCAGCAAGGAAATCTTATAGGCTCTCACTCCTGCCATAAAACTTTCCTTAAATAATTTTAAACCTGTCCTTATAATGAGCATAAAAGTGTCAAAAAATGGAAGATCCCTGTATCTCTCATCTGCCATAAAAAAGTTCACGTAGGCAAAAAGAAGAGATAAAAGAATTGTTATTAGTATAATTAAAACTATTGCGATTATAAGAACTCTTGTATTATTTATTGCAAAAGGCGTAAATAAAAATCCTGCTCCTGATATAAGTAGGGCAAAGATAAGTAGGATAACAGTTATAACTCCCACTAAGATGTTCATCAAAAAGACCTTGCCTGTCATAGTTTTTATTCCCATAAAATATTCAGAAAAACTTCCCTCTCTCTTATAAAGAAGTCCCCTGCAAATTATGTAGTCAGAAATAAAAGTGACAAAGCCTCCAAGAATTGACAAGTTGCCGTCAAAAATATTTTGCAAGATTCCAACAATTATTGCATTGGCTATAAGTATTAAGATAATAGATCCGTAATTGTACTTTCTCATAATGACCTCCTCTTTATCTGTGATTTTATTTTATCACAAAATATATTTATAAAAAACTTATTTATATTAAGTAGAATTTTGGGTATATAATAAAAGAAATATAATAAAGGAGGAAGACATGAAGAAAATATTAGGAGCTCTAGTGGCAAACTTTTTGTCCTTTTACATATTAGACATGATATTTGAAAATATTTATTTCTCAAAACCAAGTGCCTTTATAGCAATGGCAATAATTTTCTCACTAGTTAACCTTACAATAAAACCAATACTAAAAGTTTTATCCCTTCCAATAACAATAGTAACTCTTGGACTATTTTCCTTGGTTATTAACGCAGTGGTCCTTGAAATTGCCTTTCATTTTGTGAGATCTGCATCTATTGGAAGCTTTGGCACAGCCTTTTGGGCAAGTATAGTTTTGAGTTTTATTAATAGTACTATAAGAGAAATAATGAGTAAAAACTTTAAGTAAAATTTCATAAAGAAAAAATGCCGCAGTTATGAAAAATCACTGCGGCACTTTTTATTAACGATATTTTAAAACTTCTGTGGCAAGCTCTAGCATTTCAATGGCAACATTGAAATTTTCGCCAAAAAGATCGAAGACAGCATCTTCAGAAAGAACTCCACAAGGCAGGTCCTCTGGAATTTCGCCCCTGTCATATCTTTCCAAGTCTTCAAAGTAAGTTTCAGAAGAATAATAATCGCTGAGCTTTTTGTATTCCTCTTGATGAGCTTCAAACCTTTCAATGGCAGCTCTCAAATTTTCAATGAGATCATTGTGGTCATTTAAAATCTTTTCCATTTCACTAATTCTTTTAATAGGATCCATAATATCCTCCTTATAATTAATTACATAAATCTTTATACCCTTATTATAAAAAATAAATTGCAAAAGAAAAAGATAGGACTTTCATCCTATCTCTTATGAGGTTTGGTTTTTCGATTCTATCTAATCTAACTTATTTTATATAGTGAACATGGTCAATAATATCTTTGTAAACTTCCTCTTTTCTCTCGTTATAAATAACTTTGTTTTGCTCAAAAATATTATTACCCTGGCTATCAATGGATACAATTAGGGGACCGAATTCCTCTACATCACATACCCATAGAGTCTCTGGCATTCCCAAGTCTTTCCACTGTGCATCTACAATTTTATTAACTCTTGTCGCTGCCCAAACTGCATTGCCTGCAGGTATTACTACATGAATGGCTTTATTTTTTTTGCAACCACGAGCAGTTCCTTCGCCCATGCCACCCTTGCCAATTATGACTCTTACTCCAGTTTTGTCGATAAACTCTTCTTCGAATTTTTCCATTCTCATTGAAGTAGTTGGTCCAACAGAGATCATTTCATAGTCTCCATCTTTTTCTGAAATAATAGGTCCTGCGTGTAGGATTGCCTTGTCCTTTACGTCAACTGGAAGTTCTAGTCCCTCTTCTATTACTCTTCTGTGAGCAACATCACGACAAGTTACCATTCTTCCTGAAAGATAAATTATATCTCCAACCTTTAAATCCTTTATATCTTCAGCTGATATAGGTGTTGTTAAAATTTTTTTACTCATAGTTCTATCCCCTCATGACTTAGTATTTCATAATTCATTTCTTCATCAAGTACAATTAAGCCCCTTCTGTGAGACCAACATCCAACATTAAGTGCAACAGAAAGCACGCTTGGATGTCTTGCAGTGTTTACAATATTAACACCCATTACAGAATTTTCTCCTCCAAAACCTTGAGGTCCAATTCCAATTTTATTTATGCCATCTTCAAGTCTCTTTTCTAGGTCTCTAGCTCTCTCATCTTCGCTGTGGTCTCCAACTTTTTTCATGAGAGCAAGTTTTGAATTCATGGCTGCAGTTTCAATAGATGTTCCTATTCCAACTCCCACTAAAAGTGGTGGACAAGCATTAAGTCCATAGGAAGTCATTCTGTCTAGGATGAATTTTACAACAGCTTCGTAGCCTTCGCCTGGCATAAGGGTTACACCTGCACCAGGAAGTGAGCAACCGCCACCTGCCATGTAAGTATAAATTTTTGCTGATGAGCCAGGGACAATTTTTGTAAATACTGTTGGAGTCCCCTTGCCAATATTTTTTCCTGTATTATATTCTTCAAAAGTTTCAACGCTATTGTGTCTAAGAGGCGTTTCCATAGTTGCCTTATAAGTAGCCTCTCTTAAAAGTTCTTCTAGGTTAGCCTTAAAGGGGAAGTCTTCTCCCACTTCACAGAAAAATTGTAGGACTCCTGTGTCTTGACAGGAAGGTCTCTTCATTTCCCATGCAAGCTCTTGATTCTTTTTCATAGTTTCATAAATTGTCTTTGCCATAGGATTTGTCTCTTTTTCTGAAAGTTCCTTTAATTTGTCCTCAACATCCTTGGGAAGCTTCATACTAACTACACCAACAAAGGCTGCCATTTCTTCAATAAATTTTTTTTCTAAATTTTCTCTCTTCATTTTTTACTCCTTTTTAGTTTGGAAAGAAGGGGAAGAATATTGGTAAAAGTATTAAAGCTATTGCTCCACAAATTAGCATAAGTGGCAAGCCCGCCTTAACATAATCGTTAAACTTATATCCCCCAATGTTATAAACCATAGTGTTTGCTGGCATACCAATAGGCGTTGCATATGCCATTGACCCACCAATTACTGTCGCCATTAAAACTGCTCTTGGGTCTGCTCCAATTGCCTGTGAAATAGAAAGTGAAATAGGAACCATGAGAGCTGTTGTAGCTGTATTTGACATAAAATTCGTAAGTGTTGCACAAATTATAAAGATTATAATCATAAGTGCTGTTGGCGATGGATTGTCTCCAAGCTTTGAAACAATTGTACTTGCTATTAAATCTCCTGTGCCCGTTTCCTTTAAGGCAGTTGCAAGTGCAAGGGAGCCAACAAAAAGTAAAATAGTATTCATATCAATGGACTTAATTGCATCTTTACTGGAAATTACTCCCATGACAACAAGTGCCAAGGCTCCAATCCAAGCAGAGATGAAAAGTTTTACTCCAATTTTCTTTTCAAATACCATTGCCAATACTGCCAAAATTAAAACTATAAGTGATGCCCATTGTTTCCACTGAGGCACATCCTCATAGGACTTCTCTTGGGAATAAATAGAATCAGCATCTTCATTGGCTACATTGTCTGGCAAGAGCTTGTATCCAATTGTGACAAAAAATATTATGCCAACAATCAAAACTGGAATACCAATCTTTGCATACTCGAAAAATCCAAACTCAAGTCCAATGGTTTCAAGTCCTGATTGGGCAATCATGTTGCCTGGCGCACCAATCAAACTCAAATTTCCACCCATGGCTGCTGCAAAAACAAGTGGTAACAAAATTTTTGACTTAGGAAATTTTGTAGACTGAGAAATACCTATTAAAACAGGAATCAATACTGCTGCTGTACCAGTATTTGATAAGATTCCAGACATAAGCCCCGTAATAATCATTACCGCCGCTATAAGTTGTCTCTCTGTCTTGGCAAATTTTGTAACAAGACCACCAACGCGCTGTGCCATTCCCGTTTCAAAAAAGGCAGCACCAATAATAAACATTGCCATAAATAAGAGCACATTGGAATCAGTGAAGCCTGCAAAGGCATCCTTTGGCTCCAAAACTTTAGTCACCACCAGACCTACTGCTACAATCATAGCTGTAACCCATAGTGGAATTTTTTCCCATGCAAACATAATTATTGCAAAAAGTAAAAATCCAATTGTTATTGTTTGTGTATTCATAACTTCCCCCTCATGTACTTTATGATTTCATTATATGGAAGGTCTTTTACTTAATCTATCTCATTATTAAGTAAAAGTTTTGTTGTGAAAACAAAAATTTTTATTTTCAAAAGTATTTTTATCTGAATTCAAAAATTTTAAGATTAAAATTTTACAGATTAAATTTTCTTGTTTCTCTTAAAATAGAGCTTTCAAAATTTTTTGCCTTTTTTGTCTTAGCTTTTAATCTTAAAATATATCTAGTCAAAGTTTTAATATATGAAAACATTTAAGTTTAAATATTTTAAAACTTTAGCTTGCCCTTTCAAAAACTCAAAAAAAACTTCGGACTAGCCGAAGTTAAATTAAATAATTTTACTTATGTTTTTCTCTAAATCTTCAATAATTTTTTTATAAATTTCCCTCTCAATGTCTTTATAGTCTAAGTCCCTTTCACCCTTATCTATCTCTTCATTTTCATAGACCCAATCCTTCTTTGCCCTCAGCCAATTTAGATTGTCATCACTTAAAAAAACTTTTTTAAACTGTGCATCAATTTCAAGAGTCTCCTTGTCCAAGCTTTGTCGATATTCAGAAGGAGATCTGCCAAAATTTTCCCTAAAGGCTGCATTAAAACTTCTCACATTGGGAAAGCCATGATCAAGGGCTATTTCTGCTATTTTTTTCTCGCTCTGCTTTAAATCCTTAGTGGCACCAGAAAGTCTCTTCCTCAGCAAATATTCTGTAAAAGAAATTCCCAGGGTCTTTGAAAAAATTTCAGATGTATAGTTTGGATGATAACCAGCAACTTCAGCTACATCCTCTAAACTTATCTTGTCCCTATAATTTTCATCAAGATAGGCAATAATGTTTCTTACCACTTCATTTCTATATGAAGTTTTCTTGTCATCACTGTCTTTTTCCTCTTTTAAGGCAAAATTTTCAATAGAATTTAAAAGTATTTTGTCTGTAGCGATAGACCTCTTGATTTTATTTTCCAGGGACTCCTCCTTAAAGGACTCGACAATTTCCACAAGACTTTTTCTAAGTTCCAAGGCATACTTATTGTTTCTTGTACTTCCATCACTTGCCCCCGTCCAATGGTATCTATCTCTATTATTATCAAACCCATCTAAAATTTTTGGATTGAAGTGAAATACCAAGGCTATAGTTTCCTTATCTTTTGCAAGAGTTGCGTGACCCTCATTGCTGTCAAAGAAGGCTATATCTCCCTTGGAGAGCTTATAAATTTTTCCATTGACACAAGCCTCCAGCTTGCCATTAATGACAACTAAGCACTCCACATCTTCGTGCCAATTGTAGTTAAAGGCGCCAACATAATAGGCATAACATTTAATTGGGAATTTTTTATTATTAATTTTTCTATAGTATGTAAAGTTTAATTCCTTCATCTTATCAACCTCACCCTAATTGTATCATATAGCTTAATTTATTTAGAATTATAAAATAAAAAACCTGCAAAAAACTTGCAGGCTTAAAATTATTCTTCCATTAAATATTTTACTGTAACTGCTGCCATTGATTTGGCACATATGACCATGGCATCTTCTCTTATGTCAAACTTTGGATGATGATGTGGGTAGGGTGCATCTTCTTTTTTTGCTCCCACATAGAAAAAGCAGGATGGTCTTTCCTTGGCGTAGAATGAGAAGTCTTCTGATAGTGGCTGTGGTCCTCCGTCACTTATTTCTTTTACTTCAGGAATCTTTGCCTCCCTAATGGCATCAACAACAAGATCAGTCATGGCTGGTCGTTGAGTGGCAGGACTTACATAGACTAATAAGATTATCTTCATCATTAGTTCCACCATGAGAAAGAGGAAGTATGTGATGTACTTCCTCTACCTTCGTCATTCTATTTTCTTTTTAACACATTTCACAAAGTGGATGCTCACTGACATATCTTTCTCTTATAAGTCTCCATGCTTTTCCATAACGCTTATGAGTGTTAGGGTCTCGTTTGAATTTTTCATAGTTTTTATTGTATTCTTTTTCATGTTTCTTACAGAATCGTCCATCAACTAATTCTGGGCAACCTGGATGTGAACATGGTCTCTTAGGTTTTCTCGGCACTTTATCACTCCATAAAGAAAGCCTTGAAGATTAAATCTCCAAAGCTCTCTAATTATTCTTTTGCTATTTTAATCATACTACAACTACTTACTCTCATTCTATCAACTTTACTCTCAAGTTATGTTTTTTATGCTTCACCTTTACTCTAAAAAAGATAATATCTATTGGTATATAAATTTCAAATACCAATTAACTTTATTATTCATTATAATTTTCGTCTACAATTTAAGCCCGATTTAACATTTAAAATTTAATTATAGTAATCTAAAACTAAATTACCGCCTAAAAGAAGAAGCATGTAAACAATTCCAATATTAAATTTTTGCATACCGATAACAATCGGGATACATAAAAAAGAAATATTCATTACATTTAGTAATAATTTAGTCTTTTTCTTGTCTGATTTAATAAATTTAAACAACTGTAATATTGATAACAATAATAATATTAATGTTATACAAACCACAAGGATAGGGAAAAATACTCCATATCCAAATACAGTAGGTGACAAAAAGTTAAATTTTCTTAAAATAATATTTCTAGGACCTGTAGAAAAAGTTACCCATATATAATTTTTAAATATACAGAGAAGTAGTGTCCATATCAATAAAGTAGTCTGAATAAGATATTTGTTTATTGATTTTTTCTTTATTGACATCCATCCACCGTCCTATTAATAATTAATTTGGATTAAAAAGTGTACATGATCCAATCAATCCACTATCAAGTTTGACATGTTCATATTTACTCCAACCATAATGACAGATAAAATATTCACCACTTATGCCATATGCAGTTACTGCGTGAAGTTCTTTTCCTCTAAGTGCTATTTCATTGCTTGCTGGAGAAGGATTAGATGGCAACCAGCCAAAAATTATTGCTGGTCTATTGTTTGATATTTCAGAAGATACCCCTATTTTCCCTATTCGATAATGTGCCTGCCCAGGAATTGAATATTCTGAACATAAGCTATTTATCGAGTTGCAAGATGTAACATTAAACTTAACATTACAAAAGCCTTGAAGGTTAAATTAAGGTGACCCTTGTTTTTTATTATTTTACAAATTAGTCTTCCTTAAAAAATTCTACGCCTGCTGTGAAGATGTCTTCTAATTCTATGTCTGGTATATTTTTAAAAGTTTGGTCTAATACTCTTTCGCTGTGACCCATCTTGCCAAGGATCTTGCCGTCCTTTGACATCAAGGCTTCTACATTTAACATTGAGCCATTAGGTGCGTCTTCGTAGCAAATTGCCACTTGTTCATTTTCTAGAATTTCATCAAGCTTTTCTTTACTTGCTATAAATCTTCCTTCTCCATGAGAAATTGGCACCTTGTAAGTTTTTCCAACTTCAAGTTTAGCAAGCCATGGTGAATTATTTGACACAACCTTAGTGTCTACAACTCTTGCTATGTGTCTGTTGCAAGTGTTATATGTTAAAGTTGGGTCCTCTTCTTCTAGGTCTTTAATCTCACCGTAAGGTAGAAGTCCTGTCTTAATTAGGGCTTGGAAGCCGTTACAAATTCCAAGGATTAGTCCGTCATTTTCGCCTAAAAGTTTTTCTATTGCTGCCTTAACTTTTTCAGACCTAATTACATTGGCTATAAATTTACCTGAACCGCCTGGTTCGTCACCAAGTGAAAATCCGCCAGGTATTGCCAAGATTTGTGCCTTAGAAATTTTTTCTGCCAATTCTTCTATGGATTCTTTAACTTTTTCATTGTCCTTGTTTTTAAATACTATAACTTCTGCACTTGCGCCTGCTCTTTCAAAGGCTCTTGCTGTGTCGTATTCTGAGTTTGTGCCAGGGAAGGCTGGTATTATTACCTTAACCTCATCTACTGGCTTCTTGGACTTCGTCCTTCTCTTTGGAGCTTCTTTTTGTTTAACTTCAGTTAATTTATTTGAGTCCACTGGCTTAAAGATCTTATCCATTGTCTTAAGGTAAGCCGCAGATAATTTTTCTACATCTAAGTCCTTGCCATTTACCTTCATCACATAGTCATCTCTAAATTCGCCAATCTTTATTATAAAGTCCCTGTCTTCCTTGTATTCAACTACAAAGGATCCATAAAGAGGTGAGTATAAATCTTCTACTTGAAGATCAAAGCCTACATTGTCTATTGCCATTTCAAAAATTTGTGGAAGTGTGCCCTTGTGATTTATGGCTGCTGCAGAAATTATATTGCCAGACTTTATTTCATTTTCTATATTTATAAAGTTTTCCTTAGTTTCTTCAAGATTGAGTGTGCCAATGTGCTCTCTATCTGTCCTTATTAGACCAATTTTTCCTATGCCCTTAAATTCTGGACTGATAATATTTTCTGCCTCAACTGTATTTACTGCAAAGGAAATAAGTGTTGGTGGCACGCTTATGTCTTCGAAGGTTCCACTCATGGAGTCCTTGCCCCCAATAGGCGGCGCGTCAAAATATCTTGATGCAGTTAGGGCTCCAAGAAGTGACTTAAGTGGTTTTGACCAAGCAGTTTTGTTGTCCATTTTTTCGTAAAATTCTTGGAAGGAAAGTCTTATGCCAGATAGGGGTGCCCCTGCTGCTACAAGTTTTGCAATGGATTCGATTACTGCGTAGTAGCCGCCAAGGTATTGTGACTCAACAGAGAGTTTTGGGTTAAAGCCATAGGACATAAGAGATGCAGTCTTTGACTCTCCATCATCTGTTGGAATAAGGGCTGCCATAACTTGGGCTGGGGTGTTTTGCTTTTTGCCGCCAAGAGGTTGCAATACTGTTGCTGCTCCCACTGAGGAGTCAAAGCGTTCAATCATATTTTTCTTGGAAGTAATATTTAAGTCAGATAAATATTTTTCTAAGTCTTCTACCCCATCTTTATTAACTAAAAATTCTGGGAAGTCTTCAGAAACAACTTCAACTTCTTCTCTTCTCTTTGCTCCAGTTTGGTTTACAAAGTCGTAACTCATGTCGCAGATAATTTCATCTTCGTAGTACATCTTAAGTCTATTATCGCCTGTTACTCTTGCAACTACTGTGCTTTCCAAGTTTTCCTTGTCAGCCAAGTCCATAAAGGTGTCTACATCTTCTTTGGCAACTACAACTGCCATTCTCTCTTGTGATTCAGAAATTGCAATTTCTCTTGGCTTTAAGCCCATGTATTTTAATGGAACCTTGTCAAGTTTAACTTCAATTGAATCGGCAAGTTCACCTATGGCAACGGAAACTCCGCCTGCTCCAAAGTCGTTACACTTTTTAATTAACTTTGCTGCCTTTGGATTTCTAAATAATCTTTGAATTTTTCTCTCTTCAGGTGCATTTCCCTTTTGCACTTGGGCAGATTCAGTTTGAATAGAAGAAACCTTGTGAGATTTTGATGAGCCAGTTGCTCCACCAATGCCATCTCTGCCAGTTCTGCCGCCAAGTAAAATTATTACATCGCCTTCTGTAGGCTCAATTCTCTTAACATTTTCAAGAGGACAAGCTGCTATAACTGCACCTGTTTCCATTCTCTTTGCCACATAGCCTGGGTGGTATAATTCGTCAACAAGACCAGTTGCAACGCCAACTTGGTTGCCGTAAGATGAGTAGCCTATTGCTGCTTCAGTTACAATTTTCTTTTGTGGAAGTTTTCCCTTTAAAGTTTTTTCAATTGGAGTGAAAGGGTCACCTGCGCCAGTAACTCTCATGGCTTGATATACATAGGACCTGCCAGAAAGTGGGTCTCTTATGGCACCGCCAAGGCAAGTTGAGGCACCGCCAACAGGTTCAATTTCTGTTGGGTGGTTGTGAGTTTCATTTTTAAACATAAGTAGGTAGTCACGATCTTCAAGCTTACCATCGACTTCTACCTTAGCCTTAATCTTTACAGAGCAGGCATTTATTTCTGATGAAACTTCTAAATCGTCAAGCTTGCCATTTTTTCTAAGTTCCTTGGCGAGAATTGTGCCAAGGCTCATTAGGGTAATTGGCTTTTTGATGTCAAGTTCTCTTCTCATGTCAAGATAAGCATCAAAGGCTCTCTTTATTTCCTTGTCAAGTTCAGTTACTACATCAAAGTCAATGTCAAGCTCTGTGTTAAAAGTTGTGTGTCTGCAGTGGTCTGACCAATAAGTGTCAATTATGGCAACTTCAGTTTCATTTGGGTCGCGATTTTCAGACTTGAAATAATCTTGCAAAACCTTTAAGTCTTCTGGGCTCATGGCAAGAGATTTTTCATCCACGAATTTCTTTAAGCCTTCCTCATCTAAGTCATTAAAGCCTTCATAGACAAGATTTTCGTGGTTTTTCTTGGCATCTTCTCTCAAAATAGTTTCTGCATAAACATCAACTTCTTGTGAGTCAACAGGATTTATCAAAAAGTTTTTAATTTTTTCAAGTTCACCTTCATTTACGCCGCCAATGTCGTAAACTTCTGTCACCTTTGCCCTAACTTTTTCATCAGTGAAAAGGGCAATAGTTTGAACAAGTCCATCTTCTCTGTTGTCAAATTGTCCAGCTTGGTATTGGATGCCTATTGGATTTTCAAAGGATTCTTCCAAGTTTTTGTAGTCTTCATAATAAACATCTTCCACTGGCGCTTCGTAAAAGACAGATGCCATAGTCTTATCAAGAGTTTCATCTGATACATCTATATCATATCTTCTGTAAGTTTTTAAGTAAGTGGCATCAATGCCAAGAGAAGTTTTTATTTCTTCTCTAAGGGATTTTGACTCATGATCGAATTCATCTTTCTTTGCAATATAAATTCTCTTTACATTATTTTTCATCTTCAACTAACTCCTTTGGCTCCACTGCATAATCGCCATTAAAGCAGGCTTTGCAGAAAACATCTTCTTTCATCAAAGTAGCATCTAACATCCCTTCCATGGATATAAAGGCAAGGGAATCTGCGCCGATTCTCTCTCTCATTTCTTCAACAGAATAGTTTGCGGCAATAAGTTTCTTTCTTGATGGCGTGTCAATGCCATAGAAACAAGGATATTTTACTGGAGGAGAAACTATTCTCATGTGGACTTCCTTGGCTCCAGCCTTTTTCATTCTCATGATTAGATTTTTGGAAGTTGTACCCCTAACTATGGAATCGTCTACCAAGACTATCCTCTTGTCACGCAAAACTGTTTCAAGTGGATTTAATTTTAACTTAACAGAAAGTTCTCTCTCTTCTGGTGTTGGCTTTATAAAAGTTCTGCCCATGTACCTGTTTTTTACAAGACCTTCAGCAAAGGGGATGCCTGATTCTTGTGCATAGCCCATGGCTCCAGGTGTGCCTGAGTCTGGAACTGCAAGGACAAGATCAGCTTCAACAGGTGCTTCTTTAGATAAAATTTCTCCACACCTTCTCCTAAAGTTGTAGGAGTTTACACCGTCAAGGGTTGCATCAGTTCTTGCGAAATAAACATATTCAAAGATGCAGTGCTTTTTATCTTCCTTTTCAAAAAAGTCTGAGTGGATTCCCTTTTTATCTACAACGATAATTTCTGAAGGCTCAACATCTCTTATGGCGTCAGTGCCAATTATTTCAAGAGGAGCATTTTCAGATGCAATAATAACTTCGCCATTTTTCGCTCTGCCAATTAATAGTGGTCTAAAGCCGTAGGGGTCCCTAAAGGCAATTAACTTGTCTTCGAAAAGCATTACAACGCTGTAGGCTCCCTTGATTCTTGCCATAGTTTTTTTCACAGCTTCAACAATGTCGCCCTTATAATATTTTGCAACGAGAGACAAAATTACTTCTGTGTCAATGGCAGTTTGGAAAAGCATGCCTTCGTCTTCAAGTTCTCTTCTTATTGACTTGTGATTAACAAGGTTGCCATTGTGGGCAAGGGCAAACTCCCTATTCTTTGAGAAGGCAAGTAGAGGTTGTGAATTGTATTCATAGGAGCCACCTGCAGTTGCATAGCGAACATGACCTATGCCAATATTTCCCTGTAATTTAATAAAACTTTCGTCGTCAAAATTATCGTATACAAGACCCATGCCCTTGTCTAGGACCATATTTTTTCCGTCAAAAACGCAAATACCGCTGGCTTCTTGTCCCCTATGTTGAAGAGAATTAAGTCCGTAAAATAATTTTTTGCTCACATCACTTTGTGAGTAAATGCCAATAACTCCACACATTAGCCTAACACCTCTTCCTTAAAATTAAAATTTTCTAAAAAATTAAAATAAAAATCTCCCATTCTTCCTCCAATTAAAAAAGCTCATCAAAAGATGAGCGTAAAAAACTTTTAGGTGAAAAATTAGTCGCAAAAATTGCGTCAAGAAGTCCTTGAGGTCTATCCATAAAACTATTTGTAAACGCAGGGCAAAAAAGCATACAACTAATCCTCCAAATAATAATAAAATAATTATATCATAAATTTATTAAATTGTACTAAGGCTAAACTTATTTATTACTTAAATTTCAATTATTATCCTTAGCTGCATTTATGTCCACTATAAAAATAGAAAGCATGGTATAAAGTAGCCAGGACTTGTTGGGGTAGGAGAGATAAATTGGCTCCCAAGTTGGAGCAAATTTTTCCTTATAGGCTCTCAGTCCCTCAAAGGAATAAAATTTGTAGCCAAACTTGTAAACCAAGTAGGCAAGTTTTTCCTCCACAAAACTATTTGTGTTGATGCCAACATTAGATAGGGGCGCCATGCCCAAATCAAAATAAATTTTTCCTTGGTCCTTAAAATATAAGAAGAGTTGCAAGAATAGAAAATCCATAATTCCACTTGGCGCATTTTCTCTCTCAAACCTCATTAGGTCAATTGTCACCCAAGTTTTATTGGGGTTGGGCATAATATTTGCAAAGGCGAAAATTTTCCCCTCAGCATCCTTTGCCACAGCCATCTGACATAAGTTTAAATAGTCCCTATTAAAGTAGCCAAGAGAAAATCCCTTCTCCCTCTTGCCGCCTAACCAGTCATCAGAAATTTCTTTAAGCCTATTCATAAACTCATGGTCAAAGGGCGGCTTTATAACTTCAAAAGTGTAGCCTAATTTATCAAACTTTGATAGGGCATTTCTCTGTGACTTGTGCTCTCTACCTTCTAAGTTAAATTTCTCTAAATCTAGGGCTGCCGTCTCGCCAAATTTTATAAAGGAAAAACCAAAATCGTGAAGTTTTATAGTTTCTCCTTGTCCAACTTCATAAAAAATTGGCTTGTAACCGTAGAGGTCTGCTTCTTTTACAAATTTTTCTAGAAGTTTGTCAAAGTCCTCGGTCATTCCAAAGGGCTCTCCCATGACAATGACTCTGTCCTTGTAAGTTGAAATAGAAAGACCACAAGTTATGACTCCTTCTTCTTCGTAATAATAAAGATCCTTGTCGCCAACTAGGGCAAGGGGCGCTTCGGCAGGAGCGTCATAATCACTTAAAAGCTTCCTAACTTTTTCCAGATCCATTTTTTCTCCAAGCTTAACTTTCTTTCCCTTTAAGAAAAACAAAAGTAGTCGCATGGAAATAAATAAAAGCACAAAGATAATAAAAAATCGCAAAAAACTTTTCTCAAAGGGAATTACAAAGAAGTCCCTGTAATGAATTGGCTTTAGCCTATAATTTATTGCCATAAAATAAATTGTAATTACAGAAATTACGACAAAATAAAGGCTGTCTATGGTAATGGCTTCAAAGGAATAGACTAGCTGTTTTCTGTAGGGCATTTTCCGCGTGAAAACTGCCAGAAAGATGACTAAAATTAAAAATATCATTTCAATTATTCCAAAGCCACTTAAAAAGGAATAAATAAGAGCTAAGATGAGAAAAATTATTGTAAGTCTTGGAGCGCTCTCCACCTTTTCTCTGTTGGCTCGACCTAAAATTATAAAGGATACTCCAAAGATTAGGCTTGGAAATTGGTAAATCAAGTTTGCATATAGGGGGCTAAACTGACTTAGCCAGTAATGTTCATTCATCTCTTCTGGAATAGTTGCAGATAAAATCATAAAACTTCCCGTCAAATACAAAAAGAAGGAGAGAAGGTCAAGCCCCAGAGACTTTATAAGTCTAGAAGGGATCTTATCATTTTTTTCGTCAAAGATGCTGCCCAAGTCATGAAGGAAAAATACAAGTCCAAAGATAAAAGGAATAATGTAATAAAAAATTCTGTAGAGAAGTAGCCAGGTTAAGACTCTCTCATCTTCAATTCCCATAGAAGAAAAGGCAGTTATTATTACAAGTTCAAAAGAGCCAAGTCCGCCTGGTATAAAGGAAGATATCCCAATTATGTTTGCAATTATAAAGGCAGAAATAATTATAAAAATATTAAGTCTTATGCCAAGCAAAAATCCAATGAAGGAGAAGAAAAACCCTGCACAGGTCCACTCACAAATTGACACAAGAGAAACTTCTGTGGCATATTTTTTTGAAATGGAAAGCTCTCCATCATTTCTAATTTTTGAAAGGGAAAATAAAACAGGATAGTAGAGAATTGCTCCCAGTAACCAAATTTTATAATTGATTAAAATTTTGCTCTCATAAAAAATTAAAAATACTAGAGATGTAAGTGCCAAAAAGGAAAGACCTGCAAAGTCAAAGAAAAGGGACTTCACCAAAAATTTTAAAAAGTGCTTGTCTTCCTTGCCCTCGCCAAAATATCTCATCCTAAGTCCAATATTTATGATGCCGCCAAAGCCAATTAAGTTGTTAAAAGAATTTACAGTTATAGATCTTTTTACAATGTAATTTTTGTCCCTGTCTAATTTTAAAAAATTGCTCAAGAGCAAATCGTAGAAGATCATGGGCGAAAAGGCAAGAAGACCTAAGACTGCCATGGCGAAAATATTTATTAGAGAAATTTCATTAAAAATATTTGAAACTTCTTCCAGGGAAATTTCCCTTCTAAGTTTTGTAAATTCAAAAATTACTAAAAGAATTACGCCAAAGAGAAAAATCGGCTTAATTCCCTTGGCAAATTTTTTTAATTTTTCCATTAATTAACCTCTTTCTTTAAAAAATCAAGAACCACTTGGTTGTATTCGCAAGGCTTAGTCCTTGCCACCTTGTGTCCGTGATTTTTTATAATATATAATTTAGATTTTTTTATTTTTTTAGCAATATTGTGAAAATTTTCAAGATAAATTAAGTCTCTCTCGCCAGCAATAATTAAAACTGGAAAATCAAATTTTTCGTAGTCGGAATCCACAATTTTTATTTTATCAAAATTTAATTTATAAACAGAAAAATAATTTCTAAGACCTGTAAAAATTTTGGATAATATTTTTAGGTTGTAGTAAAAAATGTAGGTGGCGATTCTTGGAATGAGTTTTATCTGTGAAAAATCCTTGTTGGGAGAATTTAAAATAAGTCTCTTAACTCTCTTGGGATAATTTTTTGCAAAAGTTAGGGCTAGATTTGCCCCGTCAGAAAAGCCCAAAATATTTATGGTCTCTATCTTTAATGCTTCCAGGACCTCATAGACATCAAGAGACAAGTCCTCCAAATTTAAAGAATAATTTTTGTCACTTTTGCCATGACCTCTTGTGTCCATGGCTATGACCAAAAAGTCCTTCTTAAAGACGACAATTTGCTTTTCAAAAAAGGAATAGTCGTCACCATTTCCATGTAGCAATAAAAGTGGCTCGCCACTTCCAAGAATTTTTACAAAAATTTTTGCACCGTCGCGCATTTCAATAAATTTATCCAAAACCCTCACCAACCATATTCTACCACCTTTAAAAGATGATGGCTTAAATTTTAACTTGCCAAGACAAAAAAATTTTTTCAAAGAAAAAAGAGGCTGTTGCAAAAGTCCCATAATAGAAAAAGACGAGGAAACATAAAAATCCTCGCCTTTTTTTGATACAATGTATTTTTGAAAACCGTTACAAATACATATAACAAGAGGGTAAAGAATTCATAATATGTAATGACAGATACAGAAAAAGAAAGATTGGATACATAACAATAACAAAAATCTACAGATCTTTCAACTGGAACAAAGAAGGACAAAAAACCAAAGTAATCTACATATCAGAAACATTTCAAAAATATAGAGAAGAATCCCTAAAAAACATAATATCCGACCAAGGAATAGAAGAAAGAATAAATAGATCAATTCAAGCCGAAGGAGCATTTTCCAAAATAAAGTTAGGCTTAAACTACAACAGATTCTACCACAGAGGAAAAGAAAACATAATAAGTGAAATATGCCTCTTATCAATAGGGCTAAACTTAAATACTTGATAAAAAAATGATGTTGCAGAGTAGAATCATCTATTCTGCAACATCACCTTCTCATTCTTATTTTCAAACCATTTCATATATTCCATCCGCTACCGTATTTAAAAACTCATAATCATGCGAAACAACAATTACAACTTTATTAGATTTTTTTGCCAAATCTTTTATAGCTTCTGATACAATTATCATATTTTTGAAATCTAAACCACTTGTAGGCTCATCAAAGATTATGATTTCTTTATTTGAAAGTAGAGCTAAGGCAATTGTTAACCTTTGTTTTTGTCCTCCTGATAGCGACATTGGATGCTTATCTTTATATTTATCTAATCCAAGCCTATTTAGAACTACATCTACCTGATTTAATCTATCCTCATGTAAATTTAATTCACATTCTTCTTTTACGCTTCGAGTGAATAATTGTGAATTAATGTCCTGTGTTACAAGGTATGTATTTTTTAACCTATCTTTATTATTTAAAAGTTTATTGTTAAAAAAAACACTTCCTGTATTTTTCTTCATAAGTCCTGAAATGCACTTTAACAGACTAGTTTTTCCTATACCATTTTTTCCTATTATTCCTAAAACTTCTCCTCTATTCAAAGAAATATTAATATCTTTAAATATGAGATTTCCATTTATTGTATACGATAAATCTTCACATAAATACTCATTATTTTTATTAAATTCTTTTTCAAGAACTTCCAACTTCGGAGTAGATAAAGTTCTGATTTTGAGATTATTTTCTTTTTTCGAGTTAAATGATTTTATCTCTTCTTGTGTGAAACAATCCTTAATTATGCCTTTATCTATATAATATGCTTTATCAATTATGTCTTTTAAATAATATAGTCGATGTTCTGCAACTATAATTGTCTTCCCTTCTTTTTTAAATATTTCAATATTATTTTTTATCGTTTCAATTGTATCCATATCAAGATTTGAAGATGGTTCGTCCAATACGACAATATCTGTGTTTAATGCAAAAATAGATGCAAAAGCTAAAATTTGTTTTTCCCCACTCGACAATGAGATGACATTTTTACCTAATAATCTATCTATATTTAAATTATTGATAGTTTTTTTAAAGCTTTTTTTTATTAACTCTGGATCAATTCCCATATTTTCAAGACCGAATACAATTTCTCCCTCAACATCAGAATTAAAAAATTGAGATTTTGGATTTTGAAATATTGAACCAACTTTTTCTGAAATTTTATATTGCGATATATTTCTAGTAGATTCTCCCTCTATTAAAACTTCTCCAACAAAGTCAGTTTCTTCTTCAAAATGTGGTATAATTCCATTTATTAATTTAGTCAATGACGTTTTGCCTGAACCACTTAGCCCCATAAGTAGTATACATTCGCCTTTTTCAACATTTAAGTTGATATCTTTTAATATTTTATATCCCGTTTTAGAGGTACAAGATACATCATTTATATTTACATAACCCATTCTAACTCACCTAAAATATAACCATAATTAAAACAACAAATAAAATAACTAATACATCATAAACAGTGAATTTAAAATCAATTATAGTTGTTTTTCTACCTGGATTCTCGACTCCTCGTGTTACAGCTGCCTTAGATAACTCTTCAGACATATCAATTGCAGAATTTATTATAGGTACAACAAATATATCCATGTTTTTAATCATACTAATCCCCCTAATCTTCATTGATTCTCTAACACAATGTATATCTTGTCTTAATGTGGGAAAATATCTATAAGTTATCATAAATGCTAAAATAAAATTTTCTGAGAATTTAAATTTTCTAAAAACTCCTGCAATTCCTCTTACGGTCACCGTTTTGTATAACAATGTTCCTGCCATTATGCAAGGAAAAATCTTCCTTGCATAAGAAACAGGTACAATAAATGTCGTTACAATCCACTTAGGTGAATAGGGAAAAACTAAATAATTTATTATTAAAAAAGTAATAAAAGTTAAATATACTTTTAATCCCGGTTTAAAATTTCCGCAAACTGTCAAAATAATCAACAAATAGCTCATTAAAATTAATTCACTTGCCAACGATCTACTTTTAAAGAAAAATATATTTACTAATAAAAGCAATATTATTGAGGTTCTAGGATCTAATTTTAATCGCTTGAACATTTTAATTTCTCGCCTCAAAATTTTTATATAGAAATGATTTTAAAATCCCACAAGATAATAATCCAAAAACAAATGGTGTTACAATTAATACAATTAACATCGGTGTGTTAATAAAAGTTTTTAATATATTAACATAATCTACTGGCATCCCCATTTTAAGAATTTTTGATATGAATTCATCTTTTAGAATCCATATTTGTGCTGGAGACCCTACCATACCTAATGAAAAGAAAGCATATGAAAGTGAATTCCATTTATAACTGTCATACTTTGATAGGTATCTTATCACTTCTGCCAAAATACTGGCAATTGCTAATGATGCAATTATTATTAAACTAAATTGACCAGTTAAGTAGTATATTATAGCAACAATAGCTCCCATTATTATGACTGCTCCTGTTTTTTTTACTTTTTGAACCATAATCATATATGGTATAGAACCAACTAAGGCTATAAAGCCAGGCATAAGTATCCACATTAATGGATGAAGACCGCCTAAAAGCATAAACCCAAAATTGATTGCAAAATATATTGCAGTAAATATACCTATCGTAATAACATCTTTTCCTTTTAACTTTTTATTATTCATTCTAATCCTCCTAATAAATAAATTCTTCTGCCATTTTTGTTTTTTCTATTAAATTCTTGTAAACTTTTGATTTTTGTAAAAGCTCTTCATGCTTACCTTCGCTTTCTACTCTTCCGTTTTCAAGAACTACTATCTTGTCAGCATTTTCTATGGATTTCATTCTGTGTGAAATGATTACAACAGTTTTATCTTTAATTAAATTATTTAAAGACTCTTGGATTTTCTTTTCATTGTCCACATCTAAACTTGCTGATATTTCATCTAATATAAGTATTGGTGCGTCCTTCAGAAAGGCTCTAGCTATAGAAAGTCTTTGTCTTTCACCACCAGAAAGCTCTGACCCATTTTCTCCTATAACTGTATCTAACCCATTAGGAAGTTTATTAATAAAATCCATA
This sequence comes from Peptoniphilus hominis (ex Hitch et al. 2025), assembly GCF_040096015.1. Taxonomy (NCBI): domain Bacteria; kingdom Bacillati; phylum Bacillota; class Tissierellia; order Tissierellales; family Peptoniphilaceae; genus Peptoniphilus; species Peptoniphilus hominis (ex Hitch et al. 2025). The sequence continues at coordinate 23,465 of NZ_JBBMFO010000016.1, forward strand.
CAATTTGCAAGGGTAGCTGCCTTTACAACTTCTTCATCGCTGGCATCTTTTTTACCTATACGAATATTTTCTAATATAGATGAGTTAAATAAAGTAACATCTTGAAAAACAATAGATATTTTCTTAAATAAAGAATCTGTGGAAATGTTTTTTATATCCTTTCCATCTATTAAAATTTGACCTTTATCATAATCATATAATCTTGATATTAATCTTAATATACTTGTCTTTCCAGAGCCAGAAGCTCCAACTAAAGCCGTTACCTCTCCCTGTTTCGCAGTAAAGCTAATGTCCTTTAAAACCTGATTATCATCATAAGAAAAAGCTACATTTTTGAAGACTATATCAAACATATTCAGTTCTACATCTTTACCCTCTTGAATTTTTGTTTCCTTAATCTCCCTAATCCTTTCAACACTTGGATCTATATAGAACACTTCTAATAATCCTTCTTTTGATAAATCGAAAATATCTTTTATCTTTATGGCAGCCATTAAATAACCTAAGAGATATAAAATGTCAATCTCCCCAGATAGAATAAGGCTAATCCCAACAAAACTAACTACTGCAATACTTACAAAGCCAAGAGCAGAGGATAAACCCATTACAAAAAGAGAGCCTTGTTCAACTTTAAGATGTATTTTTTCACTTTCATCCATCTGCATATATAACGAAGACCTCACTTCATCGGATAAGTTAAAACTATTTATTTCTTGTTGAAGTTCAATGGTTTCTTGGAATTTTTCTGAGTTTTCTCTAAGTACCTTGTGATATTTCTTGTTTCCTTTTACCTGCGACTTTTTAGCAATAGGTATTAGTATAAAACTTAAAATAGTTGGGATCATTACTGCAAGCCCCATCTTAAAATTACCTATCATTAACATAATTCCAATTAGTGGGAAAAATAAAACCATTCCTCCTACTTTAGGAATTGAATGACTCATAGCGTGTTCTACTTTTTCCACATCTGCCATAATCGTTTGAGATATATCTGATAAATTATGTTTTGAAAAGTAGGATAGGGGAAGTTTTGATAGAGTTTCTGCAATATCTATTCTTAAATTAGCACTCTCTTCATAAGTTGTAGTATAAAGATCATCATATTCTTTGGCTAACAAAACATACATTAATACTAATGTAACAACAGAAACACCAAAATATAAATAAGGGCTTTTAACATTTTTCAAAATAAGCTCATCTGTTAACATCATTAAAATAAAGGCAGGAACCATATTAATACAGTAGACCAAGAAACTTGATATAGTAGATTTAGTGAGATCTTTAGCCCCTTTATCAGTCAGACAAAAGCGATTTTTATAAAATTTCCTCATCTTTAACCCTCCATTGATTTGCACTGTCATAAAGCTCTAATAATTCCTTATATTTTCCACCTTTTGAAATAAGTTCTTGATCACTGCCTCTTTCAATTATTTCTCCATTCTCTAAAACTAAAATTTCATCAACAGAACGAATACTACTCATCCTATGGGCAATCATAATAACTGTTTTATCTTTCATAAGGTTTTTAAAGGCCTTTTGAAGCTCATACTCATTGTCTGGATCAATAGAAGCACTAGCTTCATCCATAATTACAATTTTAGATTTCTTGAGCATGGCTCTCGCAATAGCAATTCTCTGTTTTTCTCCTCCTGATAAATAGACTCCTTTTGAGCCAATCATGGTATTCTCCCTTTCAGGAAACTTATTTAAAATAACATTACAACCGGCAAGTTCCATAGCCTTCATAACTTCTTCTCTACTTGCCTTTCTATTAGCAAGAGCAACATTTTCGTAAATAGATGTCTTAAAAAGTTTGCTATCCTGAAAAACAAAAGAAATTGTGTTTATTAGAGCATCCTTACTATAAGATTCTAAGGGTCTCTCTCCAATCTTTATACTGCCACTATCTACTTTGTAAAAACCAGATAATAGCTTTACAATAGTCGATTTACCTGATCCTGAATGACCCACCAAAGCATATTTTTTTCCTTCTTCTAATTTAAAAGATAAATTTTCTAGTACTTTGTTTTCATTATAAGAAAAATTCACTTTTTCAAAGTCTATATTATAGTTTTTGAAATCACCAATCTCTCCATAATTTAATTTATCTTCATTCATTTTTTTATATAAGTCTTCTAAAGTATCTACAGCATACCTAGCGTTAAAGATGTTCATACTAGCCCACATAATTTTCATAAATGAAACCATCATTACTCCACTTAAAAACAAAATCATGAATAGTTCAACAATAAGCAAATTAGCATTATTAACTTTATTTATGGTAAAAACTAAAGGGATAGACAAAATTGCAATAATTCCAAAAAATATCCATTGATATAGAACATAAGGTTTTTTAGAACTAATTGAGTAATCAAGAGCATACTTAGAATAATCCTTAATCGCCTTATAAAGAGTTTTAAAAGACTCTACAGTAGCTCCGAATATTTTAACAACTTGCATGCCTCTGACATATTCAACTGTTTCACCACTTAAAATTTCTAAGGATTTTTGGTAGTATTCCATGAACTCTCCTCCACCCATCATGTTCTTTAAAATAAGAGCCCCTACTATTGTTAGTATAAGAATAACTAATCCCACTCTGCTACTAATAGAAAAGGCAAGTATTAAAGATAATACTGGAATTAAAAAAGCTTGAGAGTTATCTGGTATCATATGTGCTACTGCCGTATGAGTTTTAGCTGCATTATCATCAATAGTTTTTCTTATAATTCCAGATGGGTTTAAATCATAAAAGCGAAAACTTGCTCCTGTAAGTCCATCTATACCTTTTTTTCTTAAATTAGTTTCTAAGCGAAATCCAAGTTTATGAGAAAAAAAGTTTGACAAAAAGTAAACTAGTGCCCCTATCGTCAAATATAAGACAGCTTGAATGGACAAAGTCCTAGCTACTAATAAATCTCCTTCAACAATTGAACTTCTTAAAAGTTTATACAGTAACGAATATCCGTACACCATTAGAAATGCAGATAGTGCTGATAAAAAAACTGCTATATATCCATTATGTTTTTCTTCAGGCACATAGGAAAAAAGCCTTTTATAAATTTTCATATTTTCCTCCTTTAATATTCCTATTAGATTCAAATTCGCCTGAACGATAATAATTATCATTGCATTTTTATTATACATCAGTTATAATTACTAATACAATAGTTTTGAATTAATAAGGCTAATTGGAATATTGTCTAAAAGGGATAGTGTATTATGACATATTATGATTTTGTAAAAGAATATATGAACGTAGATGAATGTAAAAATAATAAGAAATATTCAAGTGCAGGGCATACATTTTGTTGGAGTAAAGATGATTCAATTAATGCAGAAGGCCTATATTGGTTTTATGAAGGAAATGGATTTATTATTGATATCCACGATTTTTATATCAAAGAAGAAGTTATTCAAAATAGTACTTATAGTATGGAAAACTATGTTTCGATATGCTCTAGCTATATTGTAAGTGCAAACGGCGAAAAATTTAACCCTTATCAAACTTTGACGCCAAACTCCTTATATACTCTTGATTTTGACAATATAGAAGATGACTTTCTATTTTTATTACACGAGAATAGTTACTATCTCACTGTTTCTGTTGGATTTAAAAGAGAACTTTTAGAAAAGCACCTGTCATCCATTAATATCGATCTTGAATCCTTTTATAGGGCTTTACTTCAAACAAATCAAATAATACTTACAAAGTCATTAGAAAAAGTAGCAATGGAAATATTAAATTGTAAGATGGACGCTCCTGCCGCTGATTTTTTCTTTAAAGCCAAGGCAAATGAGTGGATAAGTATAGTAATCGATACCTACTTAAATAGAAAAAAATATAAAATTGAGTCTGACGATAATAAAGCACTTGAAGATGTATCCAGGTTTTTAGATGATCATTTTGCCATGACTGTAAATCAGGAAACCCTTGAAAAAATATCTAAAATGAGCGGAACAAAATTAAAGAATTTGTTTAAAGAAAAATATGGTCAAAGTATTACAGAATACACCCAAAGAAAAAGAATGAATGTAGCTGAAACTCTTCTGTTAAATACTAAACTTCCTATAAAGGAAGTAGCAGAATCTGTTGGATATACATCCCATAGCAAATTTTCCATTTATTACAAAAGATACAAGGGAAAACTTCCTAGTGAAGTTCGTCATTTAGCTTGCAAGGATCACAAGTTAAAATGCGATTATTGTGATTAAAGTATTTTTTTATTTATAGGTCCTTATCTTATATGATTTTATAGATATTTGTATAGGTATGTATAAATTTAATAAAAAATTAGCAAAAAATAAAGGGGCTGTTGCAAAAGTCCCATAATAGAAAATATAATAAGTGAAATATGTCTCTTATCAATAGGGCTAAACTTAAATACTTGATAAAAAAATGATATTGCAGAGTAGAATCATCTATTCTGCAATATCACCTTAAAATTATTTTTGAATTTTTCCACCAAAATTATTCTTCGTCAAAATTATTTTTTAAATAAATTATTCTTCAACAGAAATTTTTGATGCGCCCTCAATTTTTACATTTGAGTTGTAATATTTTGTAAGTGCCTTAATCATGTAGGCTGGGTCCATTGCTCCTGCTGTTTCATAATTTGAGTGCATAGCAAGTTGTGGAAGTCCAATGTCAACGGCGTGAAGTGAAACTTGTGTGTTTGATAAGTTTCCAAGAGTTGAGCCACCTTGCATGTTGCTTCTGTTGGCAAAGTGTTGCACTGGAACTTCTGCCAAGGCACAAATCTTTTTGAAGACTGCTTGTGAAAAGGCATCAGATGTGTACTTTTGGTTGGCAGCTTCTTTTATTACAATACCCTTGTTCATGAAAGTTCTATTTTCATCGTCAGTTAATTCCTTGTGGTTTGGATGAACTGCGTGAGCATTGTCTGCACTAACTAGGAAGGATTTTGCCACTGCCTTGTGGTATTCTTCTTCGTCATAGCCAAGACCTGCGTTTAGTCTTTTTAGCGTGTCGTGAAGAAGGGTAGACATGGCACCTTGTTTTGTGTTTGAGCCAACTTCTTCGTTGTCAAAGCAAGCATATACATTTACTGCCTTGTCATTATTTCCTGCTATAAAGGCCTTTAGTGATGTGAAGGCACATTCTAGGTCGTCAAGCTTTGGTGATGATACAAATTCATCCTTGTAGCCCCAAATTTTTCCAACTTGTCTATTGACTAAGAATAGGTCCTTGGAAATAATTTGATCTTCCTTTACTCCAAGTTCTTCTGCAATCATCTTGTCGTAGTCGCCCTTTTTCATGCCGCCTGCTGTAAATAGTGGAAGTAAATCTACTTGTCTATTGTATTCATAGCCCTTGTTTACTTCTCTATTCATGTGAATGGCAACATTAGGGATGATTAAAAGATCCCTATCAATGTGAAGTAATTTTGAAACTATGGCGCCATCTTCTTCCACTAAAACTCTTCCTGCAAGGCTAAGTGGCTTATCAAACCAAACTGAATCAATTGGTCCACCATATACTTCAACATTTAGCTTTACATAGCCTCCTGGACCTTCAAGCTCTGGCATGCTCTTAACCTTATATGTTGGAGAGTCAGAGTGTGAAGCTACAAGTTGGTAGTGGTAGTCTGAAAGGTCACTACCAACCTTAAAGGCAATCACTGATGAATCATTTCTTGTAGTGTAATAATTCTTGCCCTTTTCAATATTCCAGCTTTCGCCTTCCTTTAATTCTATAAAATTTTCTGCGTCAAGATAGGATTTCACAGTGTCAACTGTGTGGAACATACTTGCGCTCTTTTTAATAAATTCTAACAATTCCTTTGAAGTTTCTAAATAATTCATAACTTCCTCCTTTTTGGAATTTAGCTTAATTTTTTATCTTCCTTTGCTCTAATCATTGGTAAAATTACTCCAAGTGCAACAAGTACAAGTGGTGTAATTACATTAAGTGCCATTTGCATTGGGTCGTCTGAAATCATACCCAAGATACAGCAAGCAAGTGTAACTATGAAGCACCAGAAGCCAAAGAATAAAGCAACTCCTTGGTTATGAGTAAAGTAGAATTCTCTTTCTACATCGCCCCTGTTCTTTCTCAAGAAAATATATGCCAAGAATACCCATAGGTAACGAAGTGGCATTGTAATTGAGTTAAGTTTTGTTAATTGTCTTAAAACAGTTGCAGCACCTGGCACTAGGATTTGTGCAAGGATAATTGAACCTGCAAGGACAATTATAAGTTTAATACCGTTGATGTAAGCTCCATATTTATTTTTCTTAAGAAGCTTTCTAGGTATATATTTATTTGTTCTGTCGTCATCAAGTAACATTCTAAGTGGTGCGTCAATACTTACAACAAGTGTAGAGAATTGACCGATCATGTTACAAAGAGCGTAGATGATCATAATAGTATTGCCAAGACCATAATATTCTCCAACCTTTTGGAAAGCCCAATAAGCACCATTAGCTGCATAAGAGTCAAAAGTTGCTGAGTCTGCATTGATAATAGCAGGGTCAAACATCATACCCATGGCAATAGTACCAAAGATAGCTGAAATAATTACCATGACAGCAGCAAAGATCATTGCCTTAGGGAATTCCTTAGAAGAATTTCCTTCCATGTGGTTTACATAAGGACTCATCTTTTCAATACCACCAACAGCGAAGACAAGTATTGATAAACTTGTGAAATACTTCATGTCAAAAGTTGGGATCAAATTGTTAAGAGACCAGTCCATAGCTTGGTATCCACCATCTGGATTGATCTTTGGAGCAGCTAGCATCATTAAGATGTAAAGGATACCCATGACAAACATACTTGAACCTGCAATAGTTGCTAGGTTTTTAAGTGGGTTAAGACCTCTACTTGCTACCCAGCAGAAAATTAAAAATACTGCTAGAGTTGCAATTTGTACATAAACAGTTGGAAGTGAGTCGTAAACTTCTGCGTTTTGGAAGAACATCCAGGACATTGCCTTTAGTCCACCTGAACCCTTTGAAGCGATGTAGGTAATGTGACATGCCCAATAAGTCCAACCAGCATAATAAGCTAACTTATCGCTTGAAGTTGCCCTAATCCATGAAGTAACTCCACCACCTTCGTCCTTAAAGGATGAACCAAGTTCCCCTACCATAAGTGCGTTAGGAATGAAATAAAGTGCGAACATTAGGATCCATGAAAATATTACTTGGATTCCGTTAAAGAATACGAAACCGTTAACAACATTTCCAAAGCCCCATAAAGTGGAAAATGCCATAAATGCCAGCATGGACCACTTAATTTTCTTTTGTGAATCTTGCATATTTTGTCTCCTCTCATAATATAATTGCATGATTAAATTAATTATAACCTTAAAAAAAACTCTAGTCTAGTATAATTCATAATCTTAGAAAACATTTTTACATTGAATTAAAAATTTTATAGTAGTTTAAATCAGTTAGCCTATAAAGTTTAGAGTCTTGTAAAATACATAACTATATCCATTTACAGTGCTGAGTGAATTTTTTGCTTTCGAAATATTTTTAATGATTTATATTTTAAAAAAACAATTTTATTGCCTTGGCTCTTATATGCTTCTTGCCTAGATTTTTATCTTAACTATACATATTTTCTATAAAGAAAAATTTTTGCAAATAAAAAAATCCCCGACTAATCGAAGATTTTATTCTAAATTTCACTATTAATTTTAAAATCTAATTTAATTTTCTTAAAATTTCTTCAACTCGCTCCTTTAAGTCAAATAAGTTTTCCCTTATTTCCTTTATTTCTCGATTTACGCGAAGGTCTGTGAAGATGTTGTCAAAAATAATATCTACGAAAAAATCATAAGTCGTGTCGCTAATTTCTTCATCTAAGCTCATTCTCACATCGCCAAGTTCCTTTTTGGCAATTTCTAATTTTTCGCGAATAATTTCGAGGCCTGAGTTGATGTCCTTTATCTTTCCTCTTTTTACAAAGCCAACTATACTTGAGCCTGCAAAAATGTCAAAGAGACTCCACCTGCTTGCACTATCTGTCATATTTATTACTGAGTCAATTTCTTCTCTTAAATCTAAAAGTGCCTCACGCGCTTCTTTTATTTCCTTTAAGTCTGTCATCTTTCCTCCTATTCTGGATCTTCTATTTCATTGGATTCCTTAGATATAACTGCCCTGTCTCCTGGCTTTAAAATAGTATTTCCCCTTGGCACAATTATTTCTCCACTTGGAGTCTGAACCATTATTATGAGCTCATCTTTTCCAATGTGAATGTCACGTACTCTTTTATTTGCCCACTTATGCGTTTCAGAAATTTTTATTTCCAGTAGGTCCTCTCCAGTGGCATCAAAATATCCTTCGCCGCCAAGGACAATTACATCGCCATCTCTAAGATAAGTGTTGCCCCTTGGGACAATGCTCTTGCCCTCTCTTTCTATCTTTGCAATTATTATGTTAAAGGCAATTTCTATGTCTGATATTTTTTTATTCACCCAAGGAGAAGTTTTTGATACATGAGTTTTTATAAATTCAAGATCTGTCTTGTCTGAATAATAATTAAAGGTCCTAAGAACTGTGTCGTCTGGATCATACATGTCAAGCTTTTTCGTGGCAAAGGGCAGGGCCGTTCCCTGAATTAAAAGTGAAAATATACAAATTACAAAAACTATGTGGAAGATGTCAATGGATAGGTTTATATCCCTATTTACAACCATTATGGCAAAGGCAATGGCTGCTGCTCCCCTAAGTCCTGCCAGGGAAATTAGGGTTAGCTGATTTTTTTTCATCTTAAAGGGTGCCATAAGTCCAAAGACTGTAAGTGGTCTTGCCACTAAGAGCATGAAAATTGCAATGACAAAGCCTATTGGTAGGGCCTTTATTATTAAATGTATATCTGATAAAAGTCCCAAGAGGAAGAACATTGCTATTTGGAAAATTGTTGAGAGTCCGTCGTAGAAAAATACTACATCTCTCTTTCTTCTAAACTCGTGGTTGCCAATGTAAATGCCAAGGATGTATAGTGCCAAGAATCCATTGCCGCCAACTAGTGATGTAAGGGCATAGGTTCCTATCATCATTGTGGCTATAAAAACTGAAAAGAGTCCGTCTTCGTCAAGAGATAAAATTTCTATAAGCTTTATAAAAATAAAGCCCAGCAAAAATCCTCCAATTATGCCAAGGACAACTTGTTGCAAAATTATTATTGAAATGGAGACGCTATAGCCTGATAGGAGTGACAAGAAGACCATGGTCATGGTATAGGCTGTAGGGTCGTTGGACCCACTTTCGATTTCAAGAAGTGGCGCAGTGGAATATTTTAGGTTTAGGTTTTTTGAAACTAAAATATTTGATACAGCTGCATAGTCAGTAGAGGCAACTACTGAACCAAGTAACATTGATTCTAAAAAATCAATTTTTAAAATGTAGTGGCAGAAAAGTCCCGTAAGTATGGCTGTGGCAAAGACGCCGAGACTTGCAAGGCTTATGGATTCCCTTGCAGTTGCCCGACCCATAGTCCAGTTGGTACCAAAGCCACCGTAAAAAATTATTATCATAAGGGAAAGAGTGGCAATATTTTCTGCAACTTTAAAATTGTTAAAATCATAGCCCAGGGCAGAAAAGATAACTCCCATTGCCAAGAACAAAAGCAGGGCAGGAAGGCCCGATCTATTTGAAATTTTTGTGGCTATAATTGCTAGTAAAAGTACCACAGTTATAAGTAACAGATTCATTATTTCCCTTCTTTCTTTTAAAAAAGGAACTGCCTGAAACAGTTCCATATATCTTTTTATATCCCATTTTTCTTAAAATAATCAAAATTAAATTCTATTTGCAGACTTAAAGACATAGAAAAGTAAAGCAGTTAGCGCATAAAAGCCAAGTAGTACAAAAAACAAGCTCTTGTTTTTGCTTATTATAGCCATGAGTAGTGTCAAAAAAACTATTAATATGGCAAGGACAATTTGTGCCAACCTTAGGCTCTCATTTATTGCGCCTGCACTTGTCTTTATATATTGGTTGGCAAGAACTGAAATCATTACAAGAGTTACTAGAAAAATTACTATTTTTTCTAGTATTTTTAAAATCTTATCTCTTTTCATTTTCACTATTATAGGCCTTAATGCCTTCTCTTAAAATTCTCATTGCCTTTCTCAAGGAATCAGCCTTAAGGACAAAGGCAAGTCTTATCATTTGCTTTCCTTCTTCCTTGTCTTTGAAAAATCCCTTAGCTGGTGCAAACATTAGAGTTTCACCGTCTATGTCGAAGTTTTCAATCATCCAAACGGCAAATTTTTCTGTATCGTCAACAGGAAGTTTTGGCATTACATAAAAGGCCCCCTTTGGTTTTTTTACAGTTACACCAGGAATATTAATTAGTTCTTCGTAGATTACATCTCTTCTCTTTTGATATTCCTTATTTACAGCTTCAAAATAGCTTTTGTCAATTTCATATAATTTTGCAGCAGCCACTTGTTCAATTGTTGATGAAGCAAGTCTGCAGTTGCAAAGCTTATTTATTCCGTCGTTAAATCTCTTGTTTTTTGATGCAACTGAGCCAATTCTTGCTCCACAAGCGCCAAATCTCTTGGAAATGGAATCAATTAAAATTAAATTTTCTTCTAGTCCTTCCACTTCTCCAAAGGACTTATATGTGTTGCCGTCGTAGACAAACTCCCTATAAACTTCGTCTGCAATAATGTATAGGTCGTGCTTCTTTGCAAGATTTACAATCCTCAAAATTCCTTCTTCAGAATAAAGAGCTCCCGTTGGATTAGTTGGGTTGGAAAGCAAAATTGCAACTGTCTTATCTGTAATGTGCTTTTCAATTTCTTCTTCATCTGGTAGAGCAAAGCCCTTGTCTGGATCAGTTTTAAAAGTTTCAAGTTCAATGCCCAGTTGTTCAAAAACTGTCATGTAATTTGTGTAGAAGGGATCAGTTGTAAGAATAACATCGCCTTCATTGGCAATTACTTGGAAGGTAAATAAAATTGCTTCACTTGCACCGTTGGTGATGTAAATGTCATCGGCATCAAATTTTATATTTCTCTTTTTATAATAATTTGCAGTGGCCTCTCTCAGTTCGAGAAGTCCTTGTGCATGGGCATAGGGAAGGGGTCCTCTCCTAAAATTTTGGAAAGTTTCATAATAAATATCTGGCACATCAATGTCTGGAGCCCCAATATTTAGTTCATAAATCTTTTTTCCTTCCTTTTTTGCCTTGTCAGCATAAGGTGTAAGCTTTCTTATTGCTGAATACTCTATTTTTTCAATTCTTTCTGATAGTTTCATCTTTTCTCCCTTCCTTGCCACCTTAGATCCGGTCCAAAAAAACTAATTGGCACAAATTTTTGAAAAACTCTGGAGAAAACTCTGTCTGTGTAAGTTTCTGAAAGTTCCTTCGGCGATAAATTTGTGGAAATTAATGTTTTCTTGCCTCGCAAAAGCCTTGTGTTTATAATGTTAAAAATTTCTGAAGTTGTAAAAGAATTTACAAACTCAATGCCAAGATCATCTACGATTAAAAGATCGGACTCAAAGTACAAATCATACCTATCATCATCTATATTCTTAAATTTTCTATCTTCAATTGTCTTTAAAATTTCATAGGCAGTTTGATAAATAACTATGACATCCTTATTTATCAGTTCAGCTGCTATACAGTTAAGTAAAAAGGTCTTGCCCTGACCAGTTGGTCCCCACAGGAGCAAATTCAAGTCATTCTTCTCATCAAAGGTCTTGATAAAATTCTTTGAAAGAGCCAGAATATTTCTCATATTTTCTCTTGGAGACATATTATATTTTTCATAAACTTTTTTAGAAAAAATATTTAAGTCAAACTTGTCAAAATTTTCCTTTTCCAGCATGTAAGAAATAGAGGACATGTCATATAGCTCTGAGACAATTAATTTCTTTAAGCAGTGACATTTCTCATTGTCTTCATTTATTCCTGTGTCGTGACAATCCTTGCAAGTGTATATCTCACTTAGATAGTCTCTAGGATAGCCCATTTTTTCTAAAAAGTCCATCTTTTTGAGCTTTAAATTGTAAATTTTTTCCGATTCCTCAAGGGACTTGTCCTGGTTTGGATTTTTAATCTGCTCAATTGATGCACGAAGGGCAATATCTCTTATTAGTCCATCAATTTCTCTTATTTCAGGAATTTTTTTGTAAATTTCTTCCAATCTCTTTTCCTGAATTTCTGCATTTTCCCTTCTCAGGTTTTCGTAATAACTACTTATCTTTGCCGTCAGTTCCATAATCAACACCTAATTTTTTAAAGCCTTCGCGCTGCTTTCTCATTGCCACATCAAAAAGTTCTTCTTCAGAATACTTGTCAGTGATCTGCTTAAAATTGTGAAAAGCAGTTGGCTTTCTCTTCTTTTTCTTTTGATCCTTCTCTTCGATTTCTTCCACAGAATTTATGCCTAGCTCTTTCCACTTCCTAAGAATGGCGTCAACATAGGAGACATTCGGCTTGGAAATTTTTGAAGTTCTGTTGCAGGCGGCGAGGATAAGGTCCTTTGAAAAATTAAATTCGTCAAACCAAGAATTAATAATATTAAAATCAGCTTGAGAGAATTTTTTGTCCACGCCAATATAGCGCATGACCTTTTTATACCTGTAATATTTTAGGTCGTGCTCAATGTAGGACTTCTCCACATCTTCCATGGTCCTAATGTTGTCCTTGGACCAATTTCTCACCACTTGTTCAACATAGGAAATATTGTAGATGCCCTTGATCTCTGTTGTGTAAAAAAATGCCTCTTCAATTAAATCTGCTGGCATATTGTAAGAAGTAATCCAATTTATTATGTCAATTTTTTTCATTGGAGCTATGGGCTCTCTCATTAAAAACTCAGCCCTTGTAAGTAAATTTGCATAGGTTGGATTTTCTACAATTTCTGAATAGCCCTTTTCATCCTTTTTCTCTTCCTTTAAGTTGTAGACATTGTTGATGTAAAGTTCCTTTAAGTTTATAAACTTTACCTTGTCCCCTTCAAGCTCAACTATGCCCATCTTTTGCCAATACTGCCAAGCCCTATTGACATCAGACTCCAGTATGCCAAGGTAATCGGCGAGCTTTTCGTTAGTGATGTCTTCTCTATTTTCTCTGGCAAATTTGTAGCCTAAAATATAAACTTTTACAAATTCGCCATTGGCGCCAGGCATAAAATCATTTATAAAAATATTTTCTAGGGAAGTTTCTCCTAGGTCATATTTATTTTTTTCTAGTAAAAACATATCTCACCAATCTCTTTCCAGGTCTAATTCCATTTTTATGGCATAGTTATAAGTTCTGTTAAAAATAATTTTAAAAGACTCCCTGTGCTCTTTAAAGTCGGGATTATTTTCGTCGTAATTGCCATTAGTAAAGCGCATGAGAAATTTATTTTTCTCCTTAAAGCCCAGGCTCTCATAAACTTTTATGGCTCTCTCATTATAAGTTGCGGCAAATAAAATTATCTTTCTAAAACCTCTCTTTTTTAGGTCATCTAAAAAGATCTTAAGAATTTTTTTGCCAATGCCCCTATTTATATAAGTGGGATCCAAGACTACTCCCAACACTCCTCTTTTTAAAAATTTGCTGATGTTTTTTAAAGACAGGTATCCAATAATTTTTTCTTCAAGGAGAACTACATAGTATTCCGAGAAGGCCTTGTTGGTCTTCCACCTGTACCAGTCCTCAATATCTTTTTCTCTCTCTTCAAGAAAATTATATTCTAAAAATAAAATTGAGTCATGTCTTCCCCAATTTCTAAAAGTAAAAACATCCTCTAAAGTCATTTTTCTAAAAGTCAGAGCTGAAAAATTTTCCATAGGAGCCTCCTGCAAGTTATTATATACTATTTTCTCATCTCTATAAAGAAGTATCGCCTTTTTAAATTTTTTCCTGGCAATTTTTCTTTTTATATATAAAGTTTAATTTTATTTCATTTTTTTTAATTTATGTTAAAATAAAGTAAGGTAAATAAAAAAAATTATACAATTCGTAACGGGGAGAACTTTTATGAGAAAAAATGAAAATTTAGATGAAATTGATATCGAAATTTTGGAACTCTTGAGAAAAAACGGAAGGATGAGCCACGAAGATATTTCTAAAAAATTAAATCTTACAAGGCCTGCCATCCATAGAAGAATATATAAGATGGAAGACGCTGGTTTTATTAAGGGCTACAAGGTCCTAGTTGATTGGCAAAAAATCGGCTACAATGTAGACACTTATGTCCTTGCCAAGGTCAATACAAATGACTTCAAGGGACTCATCTCCAAGATAATGGAAATAAAAGATGAAAAATTTAAAATTTTTGAATGCTATAGGGTTACAGGGGAGCACTGCATTATGCTTCGCATAAAAACTGTAAACACTTCCGACCTCACTAGGTTTTATGATATGATTTTAAAGATAGATGGAATACTTGACACGAAAACTCTATTGATTTTGTACTCAGAAAAGGGAAACGACGAAATTTTTACAAAAATTGATAAAGAATAAAGGATGGTTTTATGGAAGAGAAAATACTCGTAGTAGACGATGAATCTGCAATATCTGATATTATAAAATTTAATTTTGAAAAGGAAGGATACATCATTGACACTGCCGACAACGGCAAAAGTGCCATTGAACTTGCAGGTGAAAATAATTACGATTTAATTCTACTTGACATTATGATGCCAAAATTAAACGGCTTTGAAGCCCTAAGAGAAATTAGAAAGTCCTCTGATGTGCCTGTCATTATGTTGACAGCAAGAGAAGATGAAGTGGATAAGGTCCTTGGCCTTGAACTTGGGGCAGACGACTATGTGGTAAAGCCCTTCTCTATGAGAGAACTCCTTGCCAGAGTCAAGGCAGTACTAAGGCGCTTTGATGCCCAAGAAAAAAAGGAAGAAGACACAAGAGTTTTAAAGGTAATGGACCTTGAAATTGACTTAAATAAATACCAAGTTAGAAGAAAGGGCGAAAATATTGAGTTGACTCTTCGCGAGTTTGAACTTTTAAAATATTTAGCTTCACACCCAGGCGTTGTCTTTTCAAGAGAAGAACTCCTTGAAGAAGTTTGGGAATATGAATACTATGGCGATATAAGAACAGTGGATGTTACTGTGAGAAGACTCCGCGAAAAAATCGAAGATGAAAACAAAGACTTTAAATACATCAAGACTAAAAGAGGAGTTGGATACTTATTCGCATCAGATAATGGTGAAGGCTAATGAACCACTCTATTAAATCTAGATTTATTTTAATTTATGTTGTACTTGTTTTGATTTCCATGTTTATAGCATCTACCTTTATAATCGATAGACTTGAAAATGTGCAAATCGAAACTGCAACTACTGCCATGGTAAAAACCATGGACACCCTTGCAACTACAACATCAGCTTTTTTTAAAGATAATAATTATAAAACACTACCCCAGCTTGACCAAACCCTAAAAGACTGGGGTATTTCCAGTGAAGAATCTGCCTACATTATCTCCTCTGATGAGGCACCAAAAATTCTTGCCTCCACAAAAAATATTTCACAAAAGGACTCCATGGATGCCTATTCCTTTAAGTCCATAGAGCCAAAACTTGTCATGGACGCACTAAAGGGCAAGACTCGCGAAAAAATTGTGGAATACAAAAACGAAGGCAATGTAGAAAAACATATTGCCAGGCCAATTTTATCTGGCGACGGAAAAATTCTCGCCATTATTTATATGACGAGAAACCTAAATTCTATTTACTCTGTAATCGAAGACTCCAAGGTAATAATTACTTACGCAACAATAATTTCCCTTATCACAACTTCAATTTTGGGATATTTTATTGCCAACTCTATTACAGGTCCCATTCGTACTCTCACAAAAAAGGCAAAGGCCATGGCAAAGGGTAACTTTAACCAAAGCGTTGAGGTAAAAAGTGACGACGAAATTGGCGAACTTGGTCTCATGTTTAACTTCTTAACTAAGGAACTTCGCGAAACTATAGAAAAGATGGACCTTGAAAGGTCAAAACTTGACACAATTTTTAATTACATGGCTGAAGGCGTAATTGCCATTGACAGAAACAACAAGCTTATTCACGCCAACTCCATTGCCAAGAAAATTTTAAATATTTCTGAAAAGGACTTTAACCGTGAAATAAATTTAAAAAGTATAAACCTCTACAACATTGACTACAAAAATGAGGAGAGCTTAAAGGGTGAAGAGCTGACAAAAATTTCTGACACCTTTTATAAAATCAAGTACGCACCCTACAAATCCGATGCTCTTATAAATTCTGGACTGATAATAGTATTACAAGATGTAAATAAAGACCACATGCTGGACATTATGCGTAAAGAATTTGTGGCAAATGTAAGTCACGAGTTAAAGACTCCTATTACAACTATAAAATCCTACACAGAAACTCTTTTAGACAGCGACCTAGACAGGGAGTCTGAAAAGAAATTCTTAAAGGTTATTGACAGAGAAAATTCAAGAATGTCTAGGATTGTAACAGACCTATTATCTCTATCAAACATTGACTACAACAAGGACAACTTGCATCTTGTGAAGTTTGACACCTACGAGTTTATTGACGAGGCAATTGAGTCACAATCCCTACTCATTACGCAAAAAAATCACAAAATTGAATTTGACATAGCCCTAGACATAAAAGACATCTACGCTGACAGAAATGGGGCAGACCAAATTCTTACAAATATTATCTCCAACGCCTGCAAGTACACGCCAGAAAATGGAAAAATTTCCATCACTGCCAAAAATCTTGATGACTTTGTTGAGATAAGAGTAACTGACAACGGCATAGGCATACCTAAGGAGGACTTGCCGCGAATTACAGAGAGGTTTTACCGCGTTGAAAAGGGAAGAAGTAGAGAAATGGGCGGCACTGGTCTAGGCCTATCTATTGCCAATGAAATGATAAAATCCCTTGGCGGAAGTCTAAAGGTTGAATCAGTTTTTGGTCAGGGCACAAGTATTAGGCTCCTATTTAAAGCAGGTGATGAAGATGAAAAAATTTCATAAATCTTTATCCACCCTTGCCATAATTTTTTTGATCCTCCTCTTAGTTTTTCAATCAAAAAATCTTTGGCTCTCCTTTGACACAAGGGACGAAAGCGAAAAAACTATTGGCGATGTAAATGAATTTTTAAAGGAAATTTTAACTCCCCAAAGGGTTATTGCAAACTTTGGCGAGAGGGACCACTACATGACAACTGACCTGGGAGAATATTGGAAAGAAACTGCCGAAGACATTTCTGAAAAACTACAAAGGGCAACTTCTGAAAATTTAAAATTAATTGACACAGAAGAGTACCTAAACCTTCAAAAGGAAAAATCCCTGGTCTTTAAATTTAATTCGCCCCTATCTGGTTCAGTTTTTGTAAATTTAATTGGCGACGACAGAAATTCCAACGACATAAACCTAAGCGTGGACTCCATTTATATATCTGACACTGGAGAAATTTACATCTCTGGCAGCAAAAGTTTTTACAAGCTTATGGACATCAAGGTGGACTTTCCCATTGAGAACATTTTGGCTGAAGTAAAGGCCAAGAGTCTTCGTGCCATAAACTTTTATGAAGCCTACGGGATTAAAAAGGATATCTACATTCCCGACGAGGACTACCTCTCTCTCCAAGAGGTCTCCTATGTGTCTGGTCTATATAATTTGGAAGAGGACAAGAAGTCCACTCTTGCCGAAAGATTTTTAGATGTGCCCATTGACTACATCAGAGAAATAACTGTAGACGACAAAAACACCTACATCTACGAAAATGAGTACCTCTCCTTATCCTCTGAAGGCATAATAGAATATTCTCTGGAATCACTTTTCGATGTGAAGTCAAGAGACTTGAATAAGTGCCTAGATAGGGCTGTGGAATTTATTGCCCAAAAGACAGGCATAAGCTCAGGAATTTACCTTGAGAAAATCGAGCCTTGCGACTACAACGAAAACCTTGGTTACAGATTTTTCTTTAACCTAAAGGACGGACAAATACCTCTAGTTCTCCCTTCAAAGGACCACAGCTTTATAGAAATTGATGTCTACTCTGAATTTGTAAAAAATTATCGTGAGTACTACATCAGAAAGGACGACAACCCAATTTACAAGAGAGAAAAAATTTATCTGGAAGCCATTCACAGGATCATAAATAAAAATAGTGACCTCTTTGATGACAAAAAGGCCATGGATGTCCTAGCTTCTGTAGACAATTTAAACCTTGTCTACCTAAGCTTTAATAGCAAGGAGGCAGAGGCGCCCATGCTTGTCTACGAAATGACTTATATGGGAAATATTTATTATTTTAACACTGAAAGTGGAAAGCTAATGATGGTAAGGTAGTATTATGGATTGGAAAAAAATTAAAAAAATTTTAATAATAGCCCTCTTAGTTGCCAATGTAATTTTATTTTGCTACTCAAATTACAATAATTTTAGGCTGAGAAATGAATCCACTAGAATAGATTTTGTAAGGGAAGTTACTGACCTCTTGGCAGAAAAAAATATAAGCCTTGATACAAACATTCCAAGGCGAAGTAAAAAACTCCCTTCAGTCCTAGTTTCCTTTGAAACATCATCGGAAGAGGACATCAATGACAGATACTTCAGGGGCAAGGGCAAGGTGGCAAGACCAAGTACAGACCTTGCAGAGATTTCTCTTGGCGACGAATATATAAACCTCTTAAATGGCAGGAGGGTTTTCTATGAAAATAGGAACAAGGAAAATAAATATAAGCTAGATAGCCTTGAAGAGGCGCAAAATATTGCCCAAAAATTTTTATTGGACAAAAAATATGACACTAGAGACATTTATCTCTCCTACTACCAAGTAGATGGCGACAAATATATTTTAAATTACACAAAAATTTTTGACTCCCTACCTGTTGAGTCTTCCTACACAAATTTTGTCATTGACACGAGAGGTGTCATGTCCATGGATAGACTTTGGCTTGATGTCTTAAATAAGTCTGAACAAAAAATACATCTGGCGCCAGCAGGTCGCGCCTTACTATCTCTTTTAAATAAGACAGAATACTACAACAAGACCATAGAAAAAATTTCCCCTTGCTTTTACTTTAACCCCGAAGACCAGGGCTATATTGAAGACATAACACGGGCAGTAAATGGTCGTGCCATACCTGCCTGGAAGGTGAAGTTTACTGACGGAGAATACACTGTCCTCTCCAATTACTAAGCTTAACAAATCACTGAGCCTGTGATAAAATAAGCTTTGGAGGTTTTTATGAAATTTTGCTCTTTGGCAAGTGGCTCATCAGGCAACTGCCAATATATTGAATATAAAAATACAAAAATAATAATAGATGCTGGACTTTCTGGCAAAAAAATCGAAGAAAACTTGGAAGAAATTGGGGTAAAGGCAAGTGAACTTGACGCAATCTTTGTCACTCACGAGCACATTGACCACATAAAATCTGTGGGCGTCTTGTCAAGAAGACACAAGCTAAAAGTTTTCTCCAACATGATGACCCTAGATGCCATGCTGCCAACAGTAAAAAAGCTAGACCCAAAGAAGACCTTTATCTTTGAAAATGGCAAGAGCTTTACCTTTAAAGACTTGGAGATCATGCCAATATCCACCTTTCACGACTGTGCAAGTGGCTGTGGCTTTGTCATAAGTGGCGACAAAAAAATTTCTCTCTTGACAGACACAGGCTGGGTCAACGCCGATGCCATGGAAAAAATGGATGGGTCAGAACTTTTTTATCTTGAATCCAACCACGATGTGGACATGCTAATGCAGGGGACCTACCCCTACCAAACAAAGCAAAGGATCCTGTCCACTAAGGGCCACCTTTCCAACGAAAACGCAGGAGAAGTCCTATCAATGATCTTAAAAAAGAAAAAAGAAAAAATTCTCTTGGGCCACCTTTCAGCTGACAATAATTTGCCAGACCTTGCCCTAAAGACCATAAATGATCTTTTATTGCAAGACCACAAGGAAGAAAGCGTGGACTACACCATAGATGTTGCACCAAGATTTTCGCCATCGGAAGTCTTTGAACTTTAAAAAATTTTTAAAGGGAGGAAAAATTTGAACATATTAGTTACTAATGACGACGGAATTAACGCCGAAGGCATAGAAGTCCTTGCAAAGGCACTGATAAAAGAAGGCCACAAAGTTACAATTGCGGCACCAAATGTAGAAAACTCTGGCAAGTCTCATGCCATAACTTTTAAGAGCCCCCTAATAGTCCAAGACGCCAAGCTTGAAGGTCTTGAGGGCGTAAGAAGCCTATGCGTCTATGGAACGCCAGCTGACTGCGTAAGAGCAGCTGTGCATTTACTTGACGAAAAATTCGATTACTGCTTCTCTGGAATAAACTCTGGCTACAACACTGCCACAAATGTATTATATTCAGGCACAGTTTCAGCTGCCATTGAAGCAAATTTATTTAACATACCAGCAATTGCAGTGTCAGCCCAATGGGTGAAGGGTCACTCCAAGTTTGACTCAGCGGCAAAAGTTGCCATGGATGTATTTAATAAACTTGAGGACTTTAAAAAGCTTCAGGTCCTAAATATAAATGTGCCCTACCTTGACTACCAAGACTTAAAGGGAATAGAAGTCTGCAAGGTTGGTGCCGATGTCATGTCCATCTACGACATATCAGAAGACGGCCAAGGCTACAACATGAAGCTAAAGGGCTTTCCGAAGGAGAACAACGGCAAGGACTCAGACATTTATTATCTGGGACAAGATTATGCAACAGTTAGCCCCCTTCTTTACGATGTGACAAACCTAACTCTAATCAATGAGTTAAAGGAAATTTTAAAATAAGTTTGGAGAGAAAATCGTGAACTACAAATTTACTTTGATCTTTTTAATAATTTTTATTTTTGGAATATTTTTTAGAACTATTATGTAATGCGGAAAAAACATTGTAAGCTGCGAAAAATAATATGTGAAGACTAATATAAGATGAGATTTAAAAAGTCCTGGCGACTTTTTATTTTTTTGCTATAATTTAGTAAAGAGGTGATAGCGTGAAAAAATTTATACCTATAATTTTTGCCCTGATCTTAATATTTTCTTCTTGCAATAAAAAAGAAGAGAGCCTATATGACTTTAAGACAGATTTTGTGGGCGACAACACAAGGGTCTCACAAATAGTTTATAGACAAGCCTATCCTAAAAATTTTGAGACAGTGGAAATAAAAATCCTATCAGATAAAGAGCCCTATGGCTTAAAGGTCTTCTGCAAAAATTTTGAAGATATAGAAAAAGAAGACTTATTTAAAAACGCAGCTACGACCTTTGCCCTAATTAAAAATTTAGACAATTTATATTATGTAGATGATGACGAAAAAGAAATCTTTAGCTTTAGTCGTGCTGAAGTGGAAGAAGAACTGCAAAAAAATAATTTAAGTCTTGACAAAATATCAGAAAGCCAAGAAAGACTAGAAAATTTTATAAATAAGTAAAGAACTCTCTCAGAATAAACTGGGAGAGTTTTTGCTTGCAAATCTTTAGAAAATTATTTAGAAAATTTATTTAGAAACTAATAAAAAAATGGCTCTATAATATCTGTTGGGGAGTAAATCTCTAACAGATATTTTTATATAAAAAAATTGCACTTATACGCATTTA